>DATCQR010000182.1:0-3886 GCA_036569405.1 Candidatus Limnocylindria bacterium | reverse complement strand
GTCAAATCGTCCGGGCTGATCTTGCCCTCGTCGAGAGGGTTCGCCCTCAGCCAATCGAGCAGTCCGCTCCAATAGGTGGACCCGAACAGGACCACCGGGAAGTGCTGCACCTTGCCGGTCTGGATCAGGGTCAGCGACTCGAACAGCTCGTCGAGGGTCCCGAAGCCGCCGGGGAAGATGCAGAACGCCTCCGCGTACTTGACGAACATCGTCTTGCGCACGAAGAAGTAGCGAAATTCCATCCCGAGCGTGACGAACTCGTTCAGTCCCTGCTCGAACGGCAGCTCGATATTGCAGCCGACCGATACGCCACCCGCCTCACGGGCTCCCCGGTTGGCAGCCTCCATGATCCCGGGACCGCCCCCCGTGATGATCGCGTAGCCGTGCTTGGCCAGCTTGCGTGAGAGCGAGCGAGCCATGCGGTACGAGGGATCTCCGCGTCGGATCCGCGCCGACCCGAACACGCTCACTGCCGGACCGACGGCGGCGAGGGCATCGAAGCCCTCGACGAACTCACCCATGATGCGAAGTGCACGCCAGGTGTCGGTCTTCAGGAAAGAGGCGTCAGTGCCTTCCTGCTGCAGGAGCTGCTCGTCCTCGGTAGGCCGCTTCTCGTCGCCGCGCATGACCACGGCCCCGCTGCGGTGCGCCTGGTTGCGCTTGGTAGCCATGACCATCTCCTGCTCGACACGCCTAAAGTCGGATGGTAGGGTGAGCCGTCGATTCATGCGGGTCGCGACCGTGCCAATCGCGGGCAAGTGCGTCAGCCATCGTGCGGCTTTCGCCTCGGCGGACCCGAACTCAACCCGCTAGTCCGAGGATTCTATTGCCGGACCTCTTGGCCCGCGTCGCAGTGCGAACCATCGTCTTTGCGGTGGTCATCGGCCTCATGGCTCCGCTCAGCGCGCGATCGGCGACCCCCGCCTCAGCTGAGTCGATGCGACTGCTCGCTGTCGCGGATCAGCCGCTCAGCCTGGCTGACCGCTCGTCGCTCGACGGTCGCAACCGATCAGCGTCGCTCTCGCTCTCAGGCGTCAGCCAGCCGATCGGCACCGAGGACCTGGGCCTCGCCCCAGCGCCGGCCACCCCGCCAACCATTGCGATGGAGGCGAGCCTCTACCCAGCTCCCGCCAAGAAGGTCGCGCCGAAGTCGGTGGCGGCCCCGGTCAGCGGCGACACGGTCTCCGGCGAGGCGACCTGGTATTGCTGCTCCGCCGGCTGGCGCGGTCAGGCCGTCGTGGCGCTGCCGGGGGCGCTCGGCGGTCATTACGACGCCCCACCTGCGGCCCGTTTCGTGACGGTCTGCGCCGATCGCTGCGCGGTGCTTCCGGTGGCGGACTATTGCGGCTGCCTGTGGGGCACCGCTGACCAGAAGGTCGCCGACCTCTCGCCCGAGGCGTGGGCCGCGATCAGCGACAGCAGCACCTCGCGCGGAGTGATCACCGTCACCGTCCACCTCGGCGGCTGAGATCCTTCGCCTCGCCGCCACGCGCCGCTGGTAGCATCCGGCGATGCTGCGGCCCCTTCGCATCGGGCACGTCGTGCTCAAGGTGCGCGACCTTGACCGATCCCTCGCCTTCTACCGCGACCTGCTTGGCTTCAAGGTGGTCAGCGAGCTGAGCAACGTGATGATCTTCCTCGCCGCGGACGGGCAGAACCACCACGATCTGGCCCTGCTGCGAGTGGGACAGCAGGCGGCGTCGCCGGTTCCCACGGCGGTCGGGCTCTACCACGTCGCAATCCAGCTCGCCGACCTCGACGCGGTGCGGACCGCCCATGCGCTGCTCACCGAGCGCGGGCTCCTGCGCGGTGCCGTGGATCACGGGGTGAGCCGATCCCTCTACACGGCGGACCCGGACGGCAATGAGATCGAGCTGTACTGCGACGCGCCACGCTCCGAATGGGAAGGGCGCATCGACGAGGTGATGACGGTCAAGCCGCTCGTCATCGACTGAGCGCGGAAGCGCGAGAATCGCGCAATGCGTTTGCACCGGGCGCAAACAACGGCCAATTTCGCTCCTGATCTCGAGCCTTCGTGGCCACTGGGAGCCCGCGGTGGCCGTGGAAGCCGCTTCTCCCGCACGATCCGCTTCGTGGAGCGGCGGGGATTGTCCGTGGTTGGCCGTTATTTGCAGCGAGTGCAAACGGGCCGCCGTTCAGCGAGCGAAGCTGAGGATCGCGAAGCCAGCGACCAGGACGAAGGCGACGAAGACGATCACGAGCCTCGCGCCCCAGTTCACCTGGCGCGCCGGCAGGGGCTGGTAGGGGCGTCCGCGGCGCTGCGATCGGCGGCTCATGCGGTCAGCGGCCCCACTCGCGACGGAGGAGGAACGGCGTGGTCAGTGCCTCGCGCGTGCCCACGCTGCGCAGCTGCTTGCGCACCCGCTTCAGCAGCTTGCCGTGGTAGGTGCCGTCGCCATACGGCTCGTGCAGGCGGGCTACGTCCCAGTCATGCGTGCCCGAGACGGCGTTGGCCGGGAGGTATCGGTCCAGGACGTCCTTCGCCTCGTCGATCGCCACGAAGCGCCGAGCGCGAGCCGAGTTGTCGAGGAGGGTCAGCAGGTCGCCGAAGCTGGCGTCGAGGTCGCTGACCAGGGTGGAGAGGCGTTCCATGGTGCCCGGCATGCGCTCCTGCTTGAAGAGCCCGCCAAGGAGCGCCTTGCGATCCTCGTCTCCCAGAGCTGACAGCGCCTCGCGCAGGGAGGGCATGGCGGTGGCAGCATCCGCCACGGGAACCTCGTAGTCGTAGAGGTGGACCATCATCAGTGGGCGAGTATCGCCTGATGGAACGGCCGGTACAATCGCCGCCATGTTGCTCGACGGCAAGAAGCTGCTCATCACCGGCGTGCTGACGGACGACAGCATCGCGTTCAGCATTGCGAAGGTCGCGCAGGAGGCCGGGGCCGAGGTGCTCCTTACCGGGGTCGGCCGCGGGATGAGCCTGACCCAGCGGGTTGCGAAGAAGCTGCCGACAACGCCGGACGTGCTCGAGCTGGACGTCAACAACCCGGAGCACATCGAGGCGCTGAGCGCGGAGCTGATGAAACGCTGGGGCAAGGTCGACGGGGTCGTCCACGCCATCGGCTTCATGCCGAGCGACGGGCTGGGCGGGAACTTCCTCAACACCCCCTGGGAGAGCGTGGCGTTCGGCTTCCAGACATCGGCCTATTCGCTCAAGGCGCTCAGCGTTGGCCTGCTTGAGCCGATGAAGGCGGCCGGCAGCGCGTCGGTGGTGAGCCTCACCTTCGACGGGCGCTTCGCCTGGCCGATCTACGACTGGATGGGGGTCGCCAAGGCGGGCCTCGAGGCGGTCACCCGCTACCTGGCGCGCGACCTGGGTGAGCACCACATTCGCGTGAACACCGTCTCGGCCGGCCCGATCCGGACCATGGCCGGCAAGAGCATCCCCGGCTTCGACCAGATCGCCGACACGTGGCTCAAGCGCGCCCCGCTGGGATGGGACATGAACGATGCGACCGCGGTCGGGCAGATGGTCTGCTTCCTGCTCAGCGACTGGGCCGCCAAGACTTCAGGCGAGCTGATCCACGTCGACGGTGGCTACCACGCCATGGGGACCGACATCCGCCGCTAGGCCGGAGCCGGGGCGAGCCCCGCCTCGTGGGCCAGGAGCCATTCCTTCCGCCAGCGCCCGCCGCCGTAGTTGCCCGTCTCGCCGGTCTTGCGCACCACTCGATGGCACGGGATCACGACTGCGATCCGGTTCGCCCCGTTGGCGGTACCCACCGCTCGTTGCGTACGTGGCCGACCGAGGCGTTGCGCGAGCTCCTCGTAGCTGAGCGTCGTCCCCGCCGCGAGCCGTTGCAGCTCGGCCCAGATCCGCTCCTGGAACGCGCTTCCGGGTGCCACGATCGGCAGGTCGAAGCGG
>DATCQR010000181.1:0-2489 GCA_036569405.1 Candidatus Limnocylindria bacterium | reverse complement strand
CGCTTGTACCGAGCGGCGCATGTTGCCGGCGCGGTGTCGACTCCGCTGGCGGAGTTGGAGCGGAGGTTGCGGGAGCTACCACCGGACCGCGAAGTCGTGGCTTATTGCCGCGGCCCTACCGCGCCTTTGCGCCAGAAGCGGTTCGTACCCTCCGCGAGCACGGCTACGCTGCCCGATACCTCGCCGACGGGTTGCCAGAATGGGCCGACGCCGGAAGAGACGTCGAGGTGGCGGCCAACAGTGGCGCGACTGTGAATCGATGACGTCCACCGACCAGCTGACGCTGACGAGCAGTCGGCGATCCTAGCCGGGTGCCATACCGGCGGTCACGTGCGGGCCACCGCCCTAAGAAGGAGGGAAGCGAAAAAGAATGCTCGACCTGGCCTCGACCTTGTCTCGCATGCCGGAAGTGCGCCGCCCGGCACCTTGGGCCGGTTACGAATACGTCAAGGGCTGGGCCGTCTTCGGCCTTCCGTTTGATTCCGGACACGTCCTGGCCCTGCGCGTTATGCCGGAGAGCAGCATCGCTCCCTACCGGTCGCTCTACCATCGAGATCCGCTTGGGAACTGGGCGCTCTATGTCGACGGACCGAAGGTCTGCGCGTGTACCAGGTATTACGGAGCCGCATGTAACCTCACGGGCCACACGCGAATACAGCTCGAGTGGACAGCGCCGGCAACATTACGCGTCACCCTGGATCAGCCACCGCTCGACTGGACGCTGACCGCGACCTCTGATCGCCGGCTCGACCTAATCAATGCGGTCAGCGCCGTGTTGCCTCTTTCCTCGTGGCGCTCGAGCCTGCTGCTGCGGGCTCGTGAGCGTCTGGCCAAAGCGATGGGCCTTGGCGAGCTGGAGCTTTCGGGCACTACGCCCAGTGGTGACGTCGAAACCCTGATGCCGGAGCAGATCTATTTCATCGAGGAGTCCAGCGCCACCCTCGATGGGGTCGACCTCGGCCGTCCTGTTCACCTTCATGAGAATCCCATGCTCGGTACATTGCCTCTCCCTGCTCGCGGCATTCTCGTGCGTGGGCAAGGGATGTGGCAGATCCGCGGCACCGGCGCGTAGTACCACCGATTAACACGTCAAGGCGTGGCCGTGCACCTCGGGCCCGCTGAGTCCGTACACCTTAAGGAATTCGGGGCACGCCGGAGGCTTCTGGTTCAAGTCCAGCTGAGGTAGGGGCCGATACTCGCGCGTCGCGCTGCGTGCCGGGAGGATCCACGAAGTGGAGCGGGAGACGGGCGCGCGGAACTATGTCCGACCAAAACCGATCTACTGGACGCGATCCGCAGCCTGAACGGCTACCCTTCGGCGGCAGATGGGCCACGCGGACGAGGTGGCGGAGCTTCGGCGTTCGGTGCTGGAGGGTCGCGCCAGGAGCGACCCGGCGCTGCGTGCAGCTGCCTTTTCCGGGGAGCACGTGCCGGAGCCGTGGACCGCCTACGTCACCAAGGTGCGCAATCAGTCCTATCGCGTGACGGATGAGGACGTCGCCAGGCTGACGGCGGGCGGAGCGACCGAAGACTCGATATTCGAGCTGACGGTCGCCGCGGCGCTCGGCGCCGCCGCCCTACGGCTCAAGGCGGGATTGGCCGCGCTCTCCGAGGCCGACTGAGGTGCGGCTTACAATCCTGCAGCGCGGTCACCGGCTTCGGCAGCGGGTCGCGCTTTTCGCCATCTGGCTGGTCGGGCGGACTGAACCGGACCCCGTGGCGAAACTGTCGCTCTACCGGCCCGAGTTCTTCGGCCGGAGTTGGGTCCGCCTCATCGAATCGACGATGCGCGGGCCGTCAGAGTGGTCGGACGCCGACCGGGAGGTCATGGGCGCCTTCGTGTCCCGGATCAACGAGTGCCCCTTCTGCGTCGGGATCCACGAGGGCACAGCCGCGCTGCTGACCGGGTCATCCTCGATCGCCGAGCAACTCGAGCGCTGGCGCGAACCTGACTTCGACCCGCGCCTCGGAGCGACATTAGGCCTGCTCGAGAAGGTGACGATTGCGCCAGATCGCGTCAGCGCTACAGATGTGGCGGCCGTGCGTGCCGCGGGTGTGTCGCCGCCGGCGATCGCGGACGCGCTCTACGTCTGCTTCCTGTTCAATACCGTCAACCGGCTCGCCAACGCGTTCGACTTCGCGTGGGCGACCGAGGCCGACCGCGTGAAGCTGGCGCGAGGTCTCAACCGGATCCGTTACCACATCCCGGAGTTCCTGCTGACCTGACGAGGGAGCAGCGCTCGGGCCGGACCGCCTTGATGACTGGCTGGCGGCGCCTGGGTGAGCCAGCGTTGACTTCGTTCGGCCACGAACCTGCCAATTGCGTCCAACACGTCGTCTGGGATGCCGGGCCGAACTCAAAGCTGAGTTTGGTGGGAGGGTGGGGAATTGAACTTCTTCGGCGAGCGTCTGTAATCCTTTAGGAAATACGGGGCAGGCGGCGCTGACCTGGCTCAGCATGCAATGGGCGTGGGGAGGGGGTACGGCTT
>DATCQR010000180.1:0-17101 GCA_036569405.1 Candidatus Limnocylindria bacterium | reverse complement strand
TGCTCCGATCGCGCCCGCCAGCACGTCACCGCTTCCGGCGGTGGCCAGCGCCGGCGTGGCGACGTCGGACCGGAGGAGGTCGCCGGTCGGCGAGGCGATGACGGTGTTCGCGCCCTTGAGGACGACGACCTGGCCCCAGCGGGCCGCCGCCTCGGCAGCCGCCTCCGCTCGATGGGCATCGTCATCGGCCAGCCCCTCCGACATCCGCATCAGTCGGGCAAACTCGCCGGGGTGCGGGGTGAGGACCAGGGGCGCCCGGACGGACTGCCACCAGCGCTGGACCTCCGCGAGCGCCACCAGGCCGTCGGCGTCGATCACCGCCGGGTGGCGGAGCTCAGTGATGAAGGTGCGTGCCCGACGCAGCGTGGCCGGCTGCCGGCCGATCCCGGGACCGACCACCAGCGCGTCATACGCCGGAGCCTCGGCGGCCAGGCGACGCCAGCCACCCGGTGCGATGAGACCGGGCGCCTCCTCGACGAGGAGCATCGCGATCAGCTCGGGGACGAGCCCCATCAGCCGGAGGCCCACCGCCTCTGGCGTGGCCAGGCAGGCCAGGCCGACCCCCGCGCGGATGGCACCCAGCCCGGTCAGCAGCGCCGCACCCGAATACTCCATCGAGCCCGCCACGATCAGCAGCTTCCCGAAGGTGCCCTTGTGGGCCTGCGCAGAACGCGCCGGGAGGTGCTCGGCGACCCACCCCTGGGACAGTCCCACTACCGTCATCGGCCTATGCGTCCGGCGCGAGGTGCGCGACCGCCACCGCCACCGCCATGTGCCGTTCGTGCGAGATGCTGACGGTCACGTCTTCCAGCCCGATCGCGGCCGCGCGGGCCGCAGCCCGCGCGTGGAGGCGGACCTGTGGGGCACCGGCCCAGTTGGGCAGGATCTCGATCTCCCGCCAACCGACGCCGCGCACGCCCAGGCCAAGCACCTTGCTGATCGCCTCCTTGGCTGCCCAGCGCCCGGCAATGCGCTCGGCCCGCGCACCGCAGTAGCGAGCCTCGCCGTCGGTCAGGACGCGGTCGCGGAATCGATCGGGAAAGCGGCCGAGCGTCGCGATGATGCGATCGATGTCGATCAGGTCGACCCCGATCTCGTGGCGGCTCATCGCGGCAGTGTGGCGACGGCTATTCGACCGTGACCGACTTCGCCAGGTTGCGGGGCTGGTCGACGTCCGCGCCTCGCGCCACGGCGACCTCGTAGGCGAGCAGCTGCAGTGGCACGATCGCGATCACGGGGGACATCTCCTCGGGTGTCTCGGGGACGTACAGGACGTCCTGGGCGTAGCGATCGATCAACTCGTCCCCGACCGTCGCCACCGCCACCACCGGCGCCTCGCGGGCATGCACCTCGGCGACGTTGCTGACCACCTTCTCGTATGTCGCGCTCCTGGTCGCGATCGCCACCAGCGGGGTCTGCGGGTCGAGCAGCGCAATCGGTCCATGCTTCAGCTCGCCGGCGGCATACCCCTCGGCGTGGACGTAGGAGAGCTCCTTGAGCTTCAGGGCTCCCTCCATGGCGACCGGGAATCCGAGCGCCCGACCGACGAACATGACGTCGCGCACGCTGCCCCAGCGCCTGGCCAGCTTCTTGACCTGCGGAGCCAGCTTGAGCACCTCGGCCGCCTGCCCGGGGAGGTCGCGCAGGGCAAGCCCGAACGAGCGGCGGCGCCGGTCGCTCAGCGTGCCTCGCAGTTGCGCGAGGTGGAGCGCGATCATCTCGAGCACCACGACCTGCGTGACGAACGCCTTGGTCGACGCCACCGCCACCTCGGGCCCGGCCTGCAGGTAGCAGACCGCATCGGCCTCGCGGGTGAGGGCGCTGCCGACCACGTTGGTGACGACCACGATCACGGCACCTCGCTCGGATGCGAGCTTCTGGGGCGCCAGCGTGTCGGCCGTCTCGCCCGACTGGCTGACGCTGATGACGAGGGTCCGGTCGTCGATGGGGGGCGGCGAATACCGCATCTCGGAGCCGATCTGGCCGTTCGCGGGCAGACCCGCCCAGCTCTGGATCAGGTGCGCCCCAACCTCGCCCGCGTAGCGGGCCGTGCCGCAGCCCACCACGTACACGCGCTCGACCCGCCGCAGCTTGTCCTCGATCGCGTCCAGCTCGGGGAGCTTGACGTTCCCCGCCTCGTCGACCCGACCGCGCAGGGCCTCGCCGATGGCATGCGGCTGCTCGTAGATCTCCTTGAGGGTGAAGTGCGGGAAGCCGTCCTTCTCCGCCGCAGCGATGTTCCACCGGATCCTGGTGACCGGCCGCTCCACCTGGACCCCGTCCATGCCGACGATGGTGACCCCTTCCGAAGTCACATCGGCGATGTCGCCCTCCTGCAGGATGACGACGTTCTTGGTGTGCTCCAGGATCGCCGGCACGTCGCTCGCCAGGAAACCCTCACCGTTCCCCAATCCGACGATCAGTGGCACGTTCATGCGCGCCCCGACGATCCGATTGGGGTGGTCGAGGTGCATCACGCCGATGGCGTAGGCGCCGCGCACCTCACCGAGGGCATCGCGCACCGCCTCGACGAGGTCCCCCTGGTAGCGCTCCTCGATCAGGTGCGCCAGGACCTCGGTATCGGTCTCGGAGGTGAACCGATGGCCGGCGGCCAGCAGCCGCTCCTTGATCTCGGCGTAGTTCTCGATGATCCCGTTGTGGATCAGCGCCAGGCGCCCGCTGCAGTCGCGATGGGGATGGGCATTGGCGTCGTTCGGGCGTCCGTGGGTAGCCCAGCGGGTGTGGGCGATGCCGGGATGTCCCGCCGGGGCGCTGCCGTTCAGGTGGTCGGTCAGGTTGGAGAGCTTGCCAGCCTTCTTCTCGACGAACACTTCCCCATCGTCGGTCAGGACTGCCAGCCCGGCCGAGTCGTAGCCTCGGTACTCGAGGCGGCGAAGCCCCTCGAGCAGGATCGGCGCCGCGTCACGCGGGCCGACGTACCCCACGATGCCGCACATGGTTTCTGGTGGCTCCTAGTTCAATCGGGCGCGGGCGAGCTCGGAAAGCTCTCGCGCAATCTGGTTGATCTCGTCAGCGTCCTCGCCCTCGACCATGATCCGGATCTTCGGCTCCGTCCCGGAGGGCCGCACCAGGATCCGTCCACGCGCGCCAAGACGGGCGTCGGCCTCTGCCACCGCGACTGCGAACTCCGGATCGACCTCCCACTGGTCCCGATGGCGGACGGCCGAGTTTATCATCACCTGCGGAAGCATCCGGATCTGGCCGGCCGCCTCGGCCAGCGTGGCGCCCGTGTCGCGAAGCGTCCGGAGCAGCTGGATGCCGGTGAGGATCCCGTCGCCGGTCACGGCCAGGTCGCGAAAGATGACGTGCCCCGATTGCTCGCCGCCGAGTGATGCGTCGGCCCGCTCCATGGCTTCGAACACATGCCGATCGCCAACCGGTGTCCTGATCACGCGCCCTCCGGCAGCGTCGATGGCGCGGTCGAGTCCGCCGTTGCTCATCACGGTCGTGACCAGGATCCCGTTGCGCAGCGTCCCGTCCGCCAGGCGAGCCAGGGCGCAGATGCCCATCACCCCGTCGCCATCGACGATCGAGCCGCGTCCGTCGACGGCGATCAGCCGGTCGGCGTCACCGTCGAATGCCATCCCCAGCTCGAGGCCCTCGGCCAGCACGACGGCGGCAAGCGCCTGCGGCTGGGTCGAGCCGGAATCGAGGTTGATGTTGGTCCCGTCGGGGGACGCCGACAGTGCCGTGACGCTCGCCCCCAGCTCGCGCAGCAGGTCGGGAGCGATCGCGGAGGCAGAGCCGTTGGCACAGTCGATCCCGATCCGCATCCCGCGCAGCAGATCGCCCGCCTCCGAAAGCAGGAAGGCGCGGTAGTCATCGATCGGCCGCGGGTCGCGCGTGATCCGCCCGATCTGCCCATTTGGCATGCCGGGCAGCGACTCGGCCTGGAAGAGCAGGCGCTCGAGCTCCTCCTCCACCTCGTCGTCGATCTTCCGCCCGCCCGAGAGCACCTTCAGCCCGTTGTCCTCGGCGGGGTTGTGGGAGGCCGAGACCATGATCCCGGCAGCGAACTCACCGCTCGCGGCCGCATGCGCCAGGCACGGCGTGGTCACCACGCCAAGCTGGATGGCGTCTGCGCCCACGGCGGCCAGGCCCGAGGAGACGGCGGCTACGAGCATGTCGCCGGAGCGGCGCGTGTCCTGGCCGATCACCACGCGACGCCCGAACGCCTCCAGCAGGTGGCCGACGGCGCGCCCCAGGTCGTAGGCCAGGGTGGGCGTCAGGTCGACATTGGCGACACCGCGAATTCCGTCGGTTCCGAAGAGGCGACCCATCAGGGCGCCGGCGTCGCCGGCGGAGCGATCGTGACCGTGACCGAGATCGGCGACATGGTGACGAGCGTCACTCCCTTCGGAAGTGCGACGGTTGGCTGGACCAGGTGATCGCCTGGACCAAGCCCCGTCACATCGAGAGTTGCGGTCAGGCCCCCAGGGTCGATGGCGTCGAGGTCCGAGACCGTCCCACGCACTGTGCCCGCGACCTGCTCGACGTGCGGCAGGCAGGCGCTGTCGGGCGGGGCACCCTTGCAGACCAGGCCGAGCAGGAGCGTCCTGGTGGCGACCGTCTCACGAATCTGCACCACCACCGTCGGCTCGGCGGCCGCGGGATCCGCGAGCCGGGCCCCGTCGGGCAGCACCAGCGTCCCGGTCGCTCGCAGGGTGGAGTTGCTGCCCGCCAGGCTGATCGGCTCCGTCAACACCTCGGCGATGGCCGAGAGGACCTCCGGTGCGCCGCGCAGCGTGACCACGGATGGGTCTGCGGTCACCGTCCCGACCTCGAAGCCGGCGGCGGGCGCACCGATCAGCAGCGGACGAATCGGCACGGTGCGGCTGGTCTCGACCGTATTGACGTCGATCTGGACCCGGACCGTCGACGGGTTCAGATCCACCGATTCGACGCGGCGCCCATCGGCGTCGACCGGTGTCAGATCGACCTGCCCGCAGCAGTCGATCCCGGACGGGTCGATGCGTACCGTGGCCAGCGCTCGGTCAACGCGGTCCAGGAGGCTCTGGGGGCCGCTGGCGGTGACCCGTTGGACGCTGAGCTGGGGGGTGCCGATCTCCAGGCCGGGCGGGACCTGGCCCGAATCGACGGCCACGTGGACCTGCACCTCGGCAAGGCGGTCGATCGCCACGGAAACCGTGTTCGGCTCGTAGGTGAGCAATTCGACCCCGTCAACGAGGGGACGGACCTGAATCTTGAGCGACTGCACCTGAGGCGCCTGGGACATGTCGTAGGTGGAGAGGTCGATGGTGACGGCGAAGGACTCGGCGGTCACGCTGGCCGGTGGGTTGGTTGCGCTGCGGTACTTGATGTCGACCGTGCCCAGCTGCTGCTTCAGCAGGTACGTCCCCTCGGGCTGCGCGAGGGCCGTGACGGAGACGCCCGGTAAGGTCTTGTCGCTGAACGAGCCGGAGAAGACCAGGCCGGTGTACAGGATCGTCGCCAGGGCGACCGCGCCCAGCTTCAGGGCCCAGTTGCGAAACAGCCAGGCCATCTAGAGGCGCTTCGAGGCGGGGGCTGCGGCCGCGGGCTCCTGCGGCTCCGTCGCGTCGCCGATCATCGCCTTGTCGTCGCCCGCCACCTTGACGACGCGGGCCTCGGGGTCAATCGGCGCTTCCACAGGTGGGACGGCGACCCCCCAGCGGCCCTCGAGGGAGCGCCGCAGGAGGGGTGCCTGGCGACGGGGAGCCTGCGGGCGAATGAGGTTGAGGATCCTCCTTCGCAGCTGCTCCTCGGTCATGTTGCGCTCGATCCGCCCGCGCATCACCAGGGAGATCGACCCCGTCTCCTCCGAGACGACCACCACGATTGCATCCGACTGCTCGCTGATCCCGATGGCTGCGCGGTGACGGGTGCCGTAGCGCTCCGAATCGAGCACGTTCTGGGAGAGCGGCAGCAGCACTCCGGCCGCCAGGATGCGGTCGCCGGAGATGATCACCGCGCCGTCATGCAGCGCCGTCCCGTGATAGAAGAGGGTCGCCAGCAGCTCCGCCCGAAGGTCGGCGTGCAGGAGCACCCCGGACTCGGCGGCCAGGTCGGCGAGCCCGGTCTCGCGCTCGAGCACGATGAGGGCACCGTGTCGCGATCCGGCCAGCAGGCGCGCGGCCCGGCTGATCTCCCGGGCAACCCGCTCCGCCTCGGCGACATCGTTGCTCACGAAGAAGCGGTTGAAGGACCCGAATCGGCCGATCTGCTCCAGCGCGCGCCGCAGCTCCGGCTGGAAGACGACGACGATGGCGAAGAGACCGACCACAGCGCCGGTCTGCAGGAGGGTCGACAGGAGCCGCAGGTGCGCGGCCTGGGCAAGCAGGTAGACGAGGTACAGGATCGAGAGACCGATGACGATGCGCACCGCTCGGGTGCCCCGGATCAGGATGAAGACCCAGTAGATGACGAATGCCACCAGCAGGATGTCGACGACCGACGTCCAGCTGCCGAGCAGGTAAAGCCTGAGGAACTCAGAGATGGCGTCCAACAAGGGCACCGATGATACCAAAGGGCCTCCGACCGCCCGTCCCCACCGGTCGGTACGCCGCTGTCAGCGCTTGGTGTACTGCGGTGCCTTGCGGGCTCGCTTGAGGCCGTACTTCTTGCGCTCCTTGGCTCGCGGATCGCGCGTCAGGAGTCCCGCCCCCCGCAGCGCGGCCCGTGCGTCGGGGTGGGCGCTGAGCAGCGCCCGTGCGATCCCGTGGCGGATCGCTCCAGCCTGGCCGGAGAAGCCGCCCCCTGCGACCAGCACACTGGCCGAGTAGCGACCCTCGGTCTCGGTCACCCGGAATGGAAGGCGGAGGGTGGCCAGCCCGGGCGTGCCGCCGAAGTAGTCGGCGGCATCCTTGCCGTTCACGATGATGCTGCCGTCGCCCGGCAGGAGCCGCACGCGCGCGACCGCCTCCTTGCGTCGGCCGGTTCCGTAGATGTAGCTGGTGCTCACCGAATGCGTTCCTCTTACAGCTCTGCGGCGGTCGGCTGCTGTGCCTGGTGGCGATGCTCCGCCCCGCGATAGACATGGAGCTTCTTGAACATCGCCCGACCGAGGCGGTTCTGGGGCAGCATCCCCTTCACGGCCCGCTCGATCACGATCTCGGGCTTGCGCGCCATGAGGGCCTGCAGGCTCTCCTCCTTCAGCCCGCCGGGGTAGCCCGAGTGCCGGTAATAGGCCTTCTGCAGCAGCTTGTTGCCGGTCACCTTGACCTGCGCCGCGTTGATGACCACCACGTGGTCCCCGGTGTCGAGGTGCGGCGAGTAGATCGGCTTGTGCTTGCCCTCCAGCAGCGTGGCGATGCGCGTGGCGAGGCGACCCAGCGTCTGGTCGGCGGCGTCAACCACCCACCAGCTCCGCTCGATCTCGCTCGCCTTGACTGCGTACGTTGTCACGTTGCCTTCTTCCTCGATCCCGTAGTCGCCGACTTTGTATTCGAATAGATGACCCGCTCGAGCGTGAGCCCGCGTGCCGGTGCCGCGCGTCCATGCAGGACACGCTCACCCGCATCGAGCAACCCGGCGACCGATCCCGGTGCCAGCCTCTGCCGCCCCGCCTCCAGGAGGAGGGCCACGATGCTGCGCACCATTCGCCTCAGGAACGCGTTGGCCGTGACCCGGATCTCGATCGAGGTTCCGCGCTGCACGACCGACACCTCCCGCAGGTGGCGGATGGTTCGACCCTCCGCGTTGCTCCCCAGGGCTCCGAAGTCTCGCTCCCCGGGGAGCTCCGCCGCCACGGCCCGCATGGCCGCGACGTCGAGCCGATCGCCGATCTCGAGCGTCCGATACCGGTCCGCTGGCCGCCGGTCGCCCGCCATCCGAATTCGGTAGCGGTAGACGCGCGTGCGAGCGTCGCGCCGCGGGTCGAATCCCGCGGCCGCCGGTTGGAGCGACCGCAGTGCCAAGTCCCGCGGGAGGGCCGCATTCAGCCTTCGCCGCAGCTCCGGCCATCCGATCCCCTCTCCGCGACGGCGGCGAGCGAGGCAGAAGGCCACGACCTGGCCGGTGGCGTGCACCCCGGCATCGGTTCGCCCGGCGAACCGGACTCTCGTCCGCTCGCCGGTCAGTCTGTTAAGCGCCTCCTCCAGCTCCCCCTGCACCGTCCGCATCCGCGGCTGGTACTGGGAGCCGGCGAAGTCGGTCCCGTCGTACTCGATCACCGCCCGTGCACATCGTCGTCCAGTGGGTGGCATCGGTACGTCTTCCATTGTCCGCCCAGTCGCCGCGGGTCTCGCTAGACCAGCTCGATCTGGACGATGGCCGCCGCATCTCCCAGCCGCGGCCCGATCTTGACGATGCGGGTGTAGCCGGAGGCACGGTCGGCGTATTTGGTGGCCAGCTCGCCCATCAGCTTGTCGATGATGAGGGGCTCATCCGGCATGGCGGAGATCAGGAGGCGGCGGGCCGAGAGGTCGCCGCGCTTCGCCAGCATGATCATGTGGTCCACGCGGCCCCGAACCTCCTTGGCCTTGGCCTCGGTGGTCCGGACCTTCTCATAGCGCAGGACCGACACCGCCAGGTTGTCCAGCATGTGCAGGCGATGGTTGCTTGTGCGGCCAAGCCGCCGACCGGCCAACCGATGGGGCATCGCTCAACTCTCTCGATCGAGCTCGGCGGCGACCGCCTCATCCAGCTCGGCGACGGCCGGCAGGTCGGACTCGTCGACGCTCCCCGCGCCACTCTCCGGCACGATGAAGCCGCGCAGCGCAAGGCGCTCCTTCATCTCGTCGAGGCTCTTCTTGCCGAAGTTGCGCATCCGCAGCAGCTCGTCGTCACCGAGCGCCAGGAGCTGGCCGATCTTGGTGATGTTGTTGCGCTTCAGGCTGTTGTAGGCGCGCATCGGCAGGTCGAGCTCCTCGATCGGCGCGTCGAGCAGGTTCGCGCTCACCAGGGCCGGGACGTCCTCGGTGCCCGGCAGCGGCCGCCGACCGATCTCGGCAAAGCGGCTGAACTCCTGCACCAGGATCTCGGCTGCACTCGACAGCGCTGCCTTGGGGGTCGTCGTGCCATCGGTCTCGATCTCGAGGCTCAGACGGTCGAAGTTGGTCATCTGACCAACGCGGGTGTCGCTGACGATGAAGTTCACGCGCCGCACCGGGGTGAAGATGGCGTCAACCGGGATGATCCCGATCGGCAGATCCTCGGCATGCTCGGCGGGTCGATAGCCGACCCCGGTCTCAACGGTCAGGTCCATCTCGATCGACCCGGCGTCCGAGTCGAGCGTGAGCAGCAGCAGCTCCGGGTTGACGATCTCCACGTCGGCCGACTCGGTGATGTCGGCGGCAGTCACCGGTCCGGCACCATGCTTCATCAGCTTGAGCGTGACCGGGTGGCGCGCGAACGAGCGCAGGCGCAGCTTCTTGATGTTGAGGACGATCTGGGTCACGTCCTCCTTGACGTTGTCGATGGTGCTGAATTCGTGGAAGACTCCGGCCACCTGCACCGATGTGACGGCGGCCCCCTCGAGCGAATTCAGGAGGACGCGGCGCAGCGCGTTGCCGAGCGTCACCCCGTAGCCATCGGCCAGCGGGTTGACCTCGAAGACTGACAGGTCGCCGCGCGTTTCGACCTCCTCGATGCGGGTGGTCGGCGTGGACTCAAGTTCGATCATGAAGGCGTATGACTCCTGCTGCTATCGCGAGTAGTACTCGACGACGAGCTGCTCGTTGAATTCGAGCGGCATCTGCTCCCTCGCGGGCTCGGACAGCACCGACCCGGCCAGCTTGGCCGCATCGATGCTCACCCACTCGGGGATCGCTGCCGACTTCATCGTCTCGGCCGCGGTCTTGAAGATCTCGCGACCGCGTCGGCTCTCCCGGACCTCGATCCGGTCGCCGATCTTGGTCCCGAAGCTCGGGATGTTGGTGGGCCGGCCGTTCACGGCGAAGTGCCGGTGGTTGACGAGCTGGCGCGCCTCGGCCCGAGACCGCGCAAAGCCCATGCGGAATACGACGTTGTCGAGGCGCATCTCGAGCATGCGGAGCAGGTTCTCGCCCGTCATCCCCTTGCGCTGCTCGGCCTTCTCGAAATAGTTGCGGAACTGCTTCTCCAGGACTGAGTAGCTGCGGCGCACCTTCTGCTTCTCGCGCAGCTGCATCCCGAACTCGCTGACCTTGCGGCGGCGCTGGGTGTTCATTCCCGGTGGGTTGCTGCGCCGTTCGAAGGCGCACTTCTTGCTGAAGCAGCGGCTCCCCTTCAGGAAGAGCTTGAGCCCCTCGCGACGGCAGATGCGGCAGACCGGATCGGTATAGCGTGCCATCGGCTCAGACCCTGCGCCGCTTGGGAGGGCGGCAGCCGTTGTGCGGGATCGGCGTGACATCGGTGATGGCGGTCACGTCCAGGCCGGCGGTCTGCAGGGAGCGGATGGCCTGCTCGCGACCGGCACCCGGGCCCTTGACGAAGACCTCGATCTGGCGCATTCCGTGCTCCATGGCGCGCTTCGCCGCCCCGTCGGCGGTCTGGGCCGCGGCGTACGGGGTGCTCTTGCGCGAGCCCTTGAACCCGACCAGTCCGGCGCTCCCCCAGCTGATCACGTTCCCGGTCATGTCCGTGATGGTCACGATGGTGTTGTTGAAGGTCGACTGGATGTGGGCGTGCCCGGTCGGCACGTTCTTCTTCTCGCGCTTCTTGGTTCGGGTCGCCTTCTTTCGCTCAGCCATGGAACTCCTGTGTCGCTACTTCTTGCGCCGAACGCCGACCGTCTTGCGCGGACCGCGCCGCTGACGTGCGTTCGTCTTGGTGCGCTGCCCCCGCACCGGGAGATTGCGTCGATGGCGAACGCCCCGGTAGGAGCCGATCTCCATCAGGCGCTTGATGTTCATGCTCACTTCGCGTCGGAGGTCGCCCTCCACCTTGAAGCGCTTGTCGATCACCTCGCGGAGGCGGTTGACCTCCTCCTCGGTGAGATCGCGGACGCGCGTCGCCTGGGGCACGTTGGCTGCCGTCAGGATCTTCTGCGATGAGCTTGGACCGATGCCGTGGATGTAGGTCAGCGAGATGACGACCCGCTTCTCGCGGGGAATGTCGACACCGGCGATGCGTGCCACCCGCGCCTAGCCCTGTCGCTGCTTGTGCTTGGGGATGACGCAGATGACCATCACCACGCCTGAGCGCTTGATGACCTTGCACCGCTCACAGCGCGGCTTGACCGAGGCAGAAACCTTCATCTCATCCTGTATGTGATGCGACCCCTGGTGAGGTCATAGGGACTCAGCTCGACGCGCACGGTATCGCCGGGCAGGATGCGGATGAAGTTCTGGCGCAGCTTGCCGGAGATGTGGGCGAGAACCTCGTGACCATCCTCCAGTCGCACCTTGAACATCGCGTTGGGCAAGGGGAGCACAACCTCGCCCTCGACCTCGATCGCATCCTTCTTCGGCAAGCGCTACGCACCCTCGAACTGCTGATTAGCTGCAAATGGAATGGGAACACACGGAAAGGTCGCCGCTCGGGGCGACCATGGAAGGAGGAGTATACACGAGGCAGGGTGCCGAGCACAACGTCGATCAGAGCGGCGATCAGGCACGGGTGAGCACCTCCGGGCCGGATGGCGTGACCGCGATGGTGTCCTCGAAATGGGCCGAGATGGTGCCGTCGGCGGTGACAACCGTCCAGCCATCGTCCAGCAGCGCCACGTCGTCGCCGCCCAAGTTGAACATGGGCTCGATCGCGAAGCACATGCCCGCCTCGATCCGCATCCCGGTCCCAGGGCGCCCGTAATTCGGAACCTGCGGATCCTCGTGCATGGCGGTCCCGATGCCATGGCCCACGAACGGTCGGACGATGCCGTAGCCGTGCTCGTGAGCGATCGCCTCGATGGCGGCGCCGACGTCGCCCAGGCGGTTCCCCGCGACTGCCGCCGCGATCCCGGCCTCCATGCCACGCCGTGTGGCATCGATCAGCCGAGCCAGTCGCTCGGGGATCGGCCCGACCGCGAAGGTGCGCGCCGTATCGGCATGCCAGCCCTGCCATATGCAGCCGATGTCCAGCCCGACCACGTCGCCGGCGCTGATACGGCGGCCCGTGGACGGGATGCCGTGCACCACCTCGTCGTTGAGCGAGACGCAGATCGCTCCGGGGAACGGGATGGTCTGGCGCGAGCCGCCGTAGCCCAGGAATGAGGGGGTCGCCCCCGCGTCGCGGATCATCCGCTCGGCGATGGCGTCGAGCTCGGCGGTCGCGACGCCCGGGCGCAGCTCGCCCTCGAGCACGCGCAGGACGTTCGCCAGGATCGTCCCCGCATGCCGCATGCGCGCGATCTCCTCGGGGCGCTTGATGGTCACCATCCGGCGTGGAGGCCCTCGAGGATCGCTTTCGTCACGCCGGGGATCGGCTGGGTGCCGTCAATGTGCTGCACGATCCCCTTCCGGTCGTAGTAGTCGAGCACTTCGAGCATCGGGCGGACCTGCTTCTCGAGCCGGGCGCGGACGACCTCGGGTCGATCATCGTCGCGCTGCTGCAGCTCGGCGCCGTCCCTGTCGCACCGGCCGGGCACGCGCGGCGGGTCGCCGTCGACGTGGTACGGAGTTCCGCACACCGGGCAGACGCGGCGTCCCGCGACCCTGGCCACCAGCTCCTCGACCGGAACCTCGATGGAGATGACGCGTTCGATCTGCTCGCCGCGCTCAGCGAGGGTGGCGTCGAGGGCGCGAGCCTGCGCCACCGTGCGGGGGAAGCCGTCGAGGATGGCACCGCGAGCCGCGGCCGGCTGCGCGAGCTCGTGCATGAACATCTGGATGGTGATGTCGTCGGGGACGAGGTCGCCGCGGTCCATGTAGGTGCGCGCCTGCTCGCCGAGCGGGCTTCCATCCCGAAGCGCCTGGCGAAAGAGGTTGCCGGAGGCCAGGTGCGCCAGGCCGAGCTCGCCGCTGAGAGCGGCCGCCTGCGTCCCCTTGCCCGCGCCGACCGAGCCGACCAGCAGAAGGATTCGGCGGCCCGTGGGCGACGCCGCATGGCCGCCGCCCGCATCGGTCACCGGATGAAGCCCTCGTAGTGGCGCATCAGCATCTGCGCCTCGAGCTGTTTCATCGTCTCGACCACGACGCTGACCACGATCAGGACACTCGTACCACCAAGCTGCAGGCCCTGCGTGCCCGGAATCGCGGCCGTGACCAGCAGAGGCAGCACCGCCAGCGAGGCCAGGAAGAGCGCACCGCCGAGCGTGATCCGGTTGGTGATGCGAGCGAGGAACTCCTCCGTCGGCTTCCCGGGCCGGATGCCGGGGATGAAGCCGCCGTTCTTGCGAAGGAAGTCCGCGGTCTGGTCGGGACGGAACTGGAACGCCGTGTAGAAGTAGGTGAAGAAGACGACCAGCACGAAGTAGAGGATGCCGTACACGACCGGGTTGCTCGAGCTCAGGTTCGCGACCACGAAGCTCGCGACGTTCTTGACCCAGTCGATGGTCGAGGCGGTGAAGTACTGGGCGATCTGCGCCGGGAAGAGCAGGATGCTGATGGCGAAGATGATCGGGATGACACCGGCCATCGTCACCTTGAGCGGCAGGTACTGGGTCTGTCCCTGGTACATCTTCCGACCCCGCACGCGGCTCGCGTACTGGACCGGGATCCGCCGCTGGCCCTCGTTGATGAAGACGACGCCGGCGATGACCACGATCGCGATCAGGATGAACGGGATGATGCGCAGCAGCCCGTCGGGACCGGTGACGATCGGGGCGGCCCGGTGCGGGAGCCGCCCCACGATGCCGGCGAAGATGATGAAGCTGATGCCGTTCCCGAGTCCCCGCTCGCTGATCAGCTCACCCAGCCACATCAGCAGGATGGTGCCGGCGGTGAACGAGAGCAGGAGCGACAGGGTCTCGAAGCTGAAGAGCGGGTTCTGCGGGATGACTTTGTTGGCCGAGAGGAGCACCGAGAAGCCGTAGCCCTGGGCGAAGGCCATCGGGATCGTCAGCAGGCGGGTGTACTGGTTGAGCCGATTGCGACCGTACTCGCCCTCGCGCGCGAGCTCGCCCAGGCTCGGGATCACTCCCTGCATCAGCTGCATGATGATGCTGGCGTTGATGTAGGGGTTGACCCCCATCCCGATGATCGACGCGGTCGCGAGGCCGCCACCGGAGAAGAGGTCGAGCAGGCCGAGCAGTTGGTTCGACTCGAACAGGTTCGACAGCTGCGCCTGGTCCACGTTCGGAACCGGAACGTTGGTCAGCGCCCGGAAGACCAGCAGGATCCCGAGCGTGAAGAGGATCTTGCGGCGAATGTCCGGGGCGCGGAAGGCCTGGACCAGGGACTCGATCACCTCAAGACTCGCTTCCGCTCTCGTCAGCGGTCCTGGTTTCAGCCTCCTCCTCGGCGCCCTCTTCGGCGCCCGGAGCCTCCGCGGCGGGTGGCGCGTCCTCGTCGGCCGGCGCTTCCTTCTCGACCGGCTCGTCCTCCTCTGCCGCCCTCGCGGCGACCTTGGCGGCCCGCTTCGACCTCCCCTTCGGCTCTGGCTTCGGCTCCAGCTCGAACGAGATCGGAGCGCCATCCGGCCAGCTGATGAGCTGGGCGGTGCTGCCGGCGTCCGCCAGCTTGGCGAGGGCGGAGCGGGTGAAGGCGTGGGCGTGAATCGTGACCCCGCGCGGGGCGTCGCCACCGCCCAGGATCTTGACCGGCATCGGCTTCGTCTTCTGGTCGCGCAGGAGCTGGTCGTGACGCAGGACGTCAGGCGTGATCAGGGTTCCGGCTGCCGCTTCTGCCAGGCGCCCCAGGTTGACCGGGGCGTACTCGACCCTGAACCGGTTCTTGAAGCCGTGCAGCTTGGGGGTGCGGATGTGGAGCGGGGTCTGGCCACCCTCGAACCAGGCGGGAATGCCGCCGCCGGCGCGCGACTTCTGGCCCTTGGTGCCGCGTCCCGCGGTCTTGCCTCGGCCCGAGCCGTGACCACGCCCCAGGCGGCGAGGCGGCTGGTGCGAGCCGGGACGCGGTTGCGGATCGTGCAGCTTCATGCCGGGCCCTCCTCCCTGGCGGCGGCGCTCGGCTCATCCACGGTCACCAGGAATGCAACGCGGCGCAGCATGCCGCGGATCACGGGGGTGTCGGTGACCTCCACGGTCTCATGAAGCCGATGCAGCCCGAGGGCCCGGATGGTGCCGCGCGCACCGGCCTTGTGGCCGATCGTCGACTTGACCCAGGTGACGCGAAGCATCGGCCCAGTGCTCGTCGCCTTGCGCTTACCTGCCACGGCCGCCTCCCTGGTAGGCAGACGCCGGACGCTCGACGTACTCGTGTGGCCGACGGGAAGCTTCCGCGCCGCGCTTGCCCAGGAGCCGCTCGGCGGTCGTGCCCCGGCTCAGGGCGATGTCGTCAGCCGAGCGCAGGGACCGCAGCGCCTCGATCGTGGCGCGCACCACGTTGACCGGGTTGTTGCTGCCCATCGACTTGGAGAGGATGTCGCGAATGCCGGCCGCCTCCACGACGGAGCGGACCGAGCCACCGGCGATGACGCCGGTGCCGGCGGAGGCCGGCCGCAGGAGGACGGTGCTGGCGCCGAAGTCGACGCTCACCATGTGCGGGATCGAGGTGCCGACCAGCGGCACCTTGACGAGGTGCTTCTTTGCATCCTCGACCCCCTTGCGGATCGCCTCCGGCACCTCGCCGGCCTTGCCGAGCCCGGCGCCGACGATCCCGTTTCCGTCGCCCACGACCACGACCGCGCTGAAGCTGAAGCGCCGGCCGCCCTTGACGACCTTCGCGACGCGGTTGATCTGGACGACCTTCTCCTCGAGGTTGAGCTTGGTTGGATCGATGCGAGCCATGGTTCCTCCGCTACAGGTCGAGGCCGCCCTCGCGAGCGCCCTCGGTGAGCGAGCGAACCCGCCCGTGATACCGATATCCACCGCGGTCCAGGACCACGGCGCCGACACCCGCTGCCTTCGCCCGCTGGGCGAGCGCCAGGCCGACCGCCTTGGCTGACTCGACCTTGCCGGGGCCGGCGGCCAGGGTCGCCTCGCGACTCGAGGCGGAGGCAAGCGTGCGCCCGCTGCTGTCGTCGATGACCTGGGCATAGATGAACTTGGCGCTGCGGAAGATCGAGAGCCGCGGGCGCGCCGAGCTGCCGGTGATGCGGAGCCGGATCCGTTCGTGACGCTTGCGACGCAGTCGGTCGCGCGAAAGCTTCTTGATCATTACTTGCCGGTCCCGACCTTGCCGGCCTTGCCGGCCTTGCGCAGGATCTGCTCGCCGGCATACCGGATCCCCTTGCCCTTGTAGGGCTCCGGCTTGCGACGCGAGCGGATGTAGGCGGCCACCTGGCCGACCAGCTCCTTGTCGGCCCCGACCACGGCCAGCCGGGTCGGGGTCTCCAACTGGAAGCTGATCCCCTCGGGCGGATCGACCTCGACGGGGTGGGAGTAGCCAAGCGCGAGCACGAGCTTGGTCCCCTGCAGCTGGGCCCGATAGCCGACCCCGCTGATCTCGAGCCCCTTCGTGAACCCGGTGGTCACGCCGACCACCATGTTGTTGACGAGGGTCCGGGTCAATCCGTGCAGGGCCCGGTGGCGTGGCTCGTCACTCGGGCGCACCACGCGCAGCTCGCCCTCTTCGCGCTCGACCGCCATCTCGGGGTGGATCGTCCGCTCGAGCGTGCCGAGCGGACCCTTCACGCTGAGGGTTGCGCCCTGCTGGGTTACCTCCACGCCCGACGGGAGCGGGATCGGCATTCGACCGATGCGTGACATCGCGTTCGCTCCTTACCAGACGTAGCAGAGGACCTCGCCGCCGAGATTCAGCTTCCGAGCGCTCTGCCCGGTCATGATCCCGTGGGAGGTTGAGAGGATGGCCGTGCCGAGCCCGCCCAGGACGCGCGGGATCTCGGTCTTGCGGGCATAGACCCGCAACCCCGGCTTGCTGATTCGCTTCAGACCGCTGACGACGGGGGTCTTGCCCTCGACGTACTTGAGCTGGATCGTCACGAGCTCCTGCACGCCGTCCTGGCTCGTGGCGTACGACTCGATGAACCCCTCCTCGACCAAGATCCGCGCGATGTCGCGCTTGATGCGGGACGAGGGCAGCGTCAGCTCACGATGCCGCGCCAGGCTCGCATTGCGAATCCTGGTCAGCATGTCGGCGATCGGATCAGTCACATTCATGTTGGC
>DATCQR010000179.1:0-13362 GCA_036569405.1 Candidatus Limnocylindria bacterium | reverse complement strand
GGCCGAGCTGAGCGCCTGCCATGTCTCCCGCTTGACCGATTCGTCCTCGAAGACGGCCTCGATCAGGATCTCGTGTCCGCCAGCCCCCGTTGCACCCTCGGCCGTGGCGATGCGCGACAGGAGCGCGTCCGCATCCTCCTGGGATAGCTTGTCCTTCTCGACCTGGCGGGCGAGGTTGCCCGCGATCCGTGCCTTCCCCTTCTCGGCCAGCTCGGCGGTCCGATCTGCGAGGGTCACCCGCTTGCCCGCTGCCGCGCTCACCTGGGCGATGCCGTGTCCCATGAGGCCGGCGCCGATGACGAATACCCGGTTGAGGCTCATGGCTGAGTAGCGTACCAGCCGCGATAATCCCCCCGACCGTGACACCCGCCGAGCCAATCGTCCGTCTGCGACCGATGACGGCAGAGGAGTTTCCCGCCTTCGTGGCCGAGTCCAAGGCTGGCTACGCCCACGACATCGAGGTGCATGGCGGCCAGACCCGCGAGGCTGCGCTGGCGAAGGCTGAGGCCGACTTCCCGGCGATCCTGCCGCTCGGGCTGGAGACGCCCAGCCACGCGATCTTCGTGATCGAGGCCACAGGAGCGGCCGTCGGAAGGCTCTGGCTGGCCGATCGCGAGCTGGGCGGACGACGAACCCTGTTCATCTACGACATCTCGATCGATCCGGGCCAGCAGGGGCGCGGCTACGGTCGTGCTGCGATGGGGCTGGCGGAGGAGGAGGCGCGGAGCCGGGGCATCGGGCGAATCGAGCTCAATGTCTTTGGCGGCAACGACGTCGCCCGCAACCTGTACCGCTCGCTCGGCTACGTGGAGACATCGGTCCAGATGGGAAAGGACCTGGGCTAGGCCTCTCGCTCCTCGCCCAGCAGCCGCTCCGCGGCGGTGATCGGGTCGAGCTCGCGGTTCGCAACCGATGCCACGGTCGCCTCCCAGTCGGCGTGGCGTGACCCGCGGCTCGTCGCCAGGTCGGCCAGTGCGCGGCGCACCTGGTTCCGTGCGCGGGCGGTCGCCTGCTCCGGCGAGCGGGCCGTGGACCGGTGGGCCTCGATCGCATCCGCCAGCGCGGCAACCCCCTCGCCGCTGGTCGCGGTGGTCAGCATGATCGGCGGGGGCTTGCGGCCGACACGACCGCCCGCAGTGGACAGCATCGCCCGCAGGTGGCGGGCGGCCAGATCGGCGCCCGGACGATCGCCCTTGTTGACGACGAGCAGGTCGGCGACCTCGAGCAGCCCCGCCTTGATCGCCTGCACCTCGTCCCCCATCTCGGGAACCTCGACTACGACCGTCGTCTCGGCCAGGCGGGCGATCTCGACCTCGCTCTGGCCCGCGCCGACCGTTTCGATCAGGATCGGGTCGTAGCCGGCGGCGTCGAGGGCCGCAGCAGCCATCCAGGTCGCAGCGGCGATGCCGCCCAGCTCGCCCCGGCTGGCCATCGAGCGCATAAAGACCTCGCGGTCCGCCGCATGGCCCATCATCCGGATCCGGTCGCCCATGATCGCGCCGCCGGTGTAGGGCGAAGAGGGATCCACCGCCACGATCCCCACTCGCCGGCCGCGGCGGCGCCACTCCTCGGTCAGGGCGTTGACGAGGGTTGACTTGCCGCTGCCCGGCGGTCCGGTGATCCCGACCAGGTGCCCACCACGCCCCGCGGCGAAGAGTTGGGGCAGCAGCTCGCGCAGGCCGGGAGCGTCGTTCTCGATCGCAGTCAGCAGACGAGCAAGGGCCAGCCGCTCACCCGCCACGGCGCCGCTCAGCAGTCCTGGGAGACCGGCCACGACCCTCAGGCGCGCCGGCGGGCGTGCTCGCGGAAGTAGCCCGCGATCTGCCCGATGCTGGTGCCAGGGCCAAAGATCTCGGCGATCCCCGCCGCCTTCAGCTTCGCGACGTCGGCATCGGGGATGATCCCGCCGGCTGCGATCAGCACGTCGTCCATGCCACGGCCCCGACTCAGCTCGACCACGCGGGGCAGGAGTGCCATGTGCGCCCCGGACAGGATCGACATGCCGATCACGTCGACGTCCTCCTGCTCCGCGGCATCGACGATCATCTCCGGCGTTTGGCGCAGGCCGGTGTAGATGACCTCGAAGCCTTCGTCGCGCAGCCCGCGGGCCAGCACCTTGGCGCCGCGGTCGTGGCCGTCGAGCCCCGGCTTGGCGATCAGGACGCGGATCGGTGTGCTGCGGGAGTCATCCATGCGCGCCGATTCTAGCGTCCGCCTGCGCGACCCCGGCTGCGCGGCCGAGCTCGGTGACCGCCGCGGCGTTGCGCGGGCAGCGGCAGCATCAGGCCGATCTTCATCGGTCCACCTGTAGGGCCAGGCGGTCGATTGTCGCGGCCATTGCGAAGTCCCTGGCTGTCAGACCCTTCGACGCCTTGGTGG
The DNA here is from genome assembly GCA_036569405.1 of Candidatus Limnocylindria bacterium. Lineage (GTDB taxonomy): Bacteria > Chloroflexota > Limnocylindria > QHBO01 > QHBO01 > CF-167. The sequence continues at coordinate 10,983 of DATCQR010000179.1, read as the reverse complement.
TCAGCTTGAACGTCACGTGCCGCCAGTTGATCTCGATGTCGGGATGGTGGTTGGCCTCCTCCGCGGCGTCGGCGACCCTGCTGACAAGGGCGATCGAGGCGCGGAATGACGGGCATTCGACGGTCCGGATCAGCCAACCTTCCTCGCGATGCCAATCGGGAATGGCCTCGAGCGCTGCGGCGATCTCCGGCTCGGTCAGGAGCGGGGCGTACGGCATCGGGCTAGCGGTCTGACGAGCGACCGATGAAGGTCAGGAACTCGGATCGGGTGCGGGCATCGGCACGGAAGGTGCCGAGCATGGAGCTGGTGACCATGGTTGCCCCCTGCTTTCGCACGCCGCGCATGACCGTGCACAGGTGCGTCGCCTCGACCACGCAGCCGACCCCCTTCGGGTTCAGCCGCTCCATCAGGAAGCCAGCCACCTGCTGCGTCAGGCGCTCCTGCACCTGCAGGCGGTGCGCGTACATGTCCACGACGCGCGGAATCTTGGACAGGCCGATGATCCGACCGCGCGGCAGGTAGCCGATATGCGCCTTACCGAAGAAGGGGAGCAGATGGTGCTCGCACAGCGAGAAGAACTCGATGTCACGGACCACCACCATCTCGTCGTAGTCGACCTCGAAGGTGGCGCTGTTCAGGACCGATTCGGGATCGGTGTGGTAGCCCTCGGTCAGCTCGGCGTACATGCGCCGGACGCGGTCCGGGGTGCCGGACAGGCCGGCGCGGTCCGGGTCCTCTCCAAGCTCCACGAGGAGGGTCCTGACCGCCTCGGAGATCTGGCTGCCCGGTGAGCGCTCGTCCATGACCGGCATGCTAGCAGGGCACCCGCGCGGGCTAGGCGAGGCGCATCGGCGGCGGTAGACTCGAGACGCGCCCCGCCGAATCCGCACGGACCGTCCCCGTCGCCATGGTGATTCACCGACCCTCCTCGCCGTCGCTGCGCCTCGCCCTGCCAGGGACCGGCGGTGATCGGCTGAGCGGGCCGCTGGGGCGAAGGCTGGACGACCGCTACCACTACCTGCGGCTCGTGCTGGCGGGCGGCAAGGAACCGATCGAGGCGGTCGTGGTCGGGCCGGGCGGAACCTGGGCGCTGAGGCTCCGCGCCGAGCCGGGCCGCTACCGAAAGCGGAACGGCCACTGGTATCGGCTGAGCGCCGCGACCGAATCCTGGGTCCCCTGGGATGCCAGCCCCATAACTGCCGCGCGGCTGGCCGGCCGTCGACTGGAGATGTACCTCGAGCGGGCGACGCTGCCTTCAGCCGTCACCGCCTGCCTGGTGCCGCCGCGGGGCGTGGAGATCGAGTGGGACGCCGCCCAGCGGCCCGGCATCCAGGTCATCCGGGATGCGGATGCGCTCGCGACGGCGATCGGTGGCGAGGGCAACCTGACCAAGGCCCAGGTGGATCGGATCGTCGCGCTGCTGGACCCGCGCCAACCGCTGCCCCGCCTGACGCGGACCGCGCGTGCCAGCTGAGCCGGGAGGCGCCAACCGGCTGAGGGTAGTCGCCGGGATCGGGGCCGCCCTCCTGGTCCTGGGCGCCCTGGTGGCGGCGTGGCTGGAGCCAGGCCTGGCCGAGCTGGTGGTCTGGCCGCTCCTCTTCGTGCTGCCCGGGTGGGCGATCGTTGGCTGGGCACGGCCGCGTGTCGCGGCAACGGGACGCCTCGGGCTGGCGATCGTGCTGTCGGTGGCGCTCAGCACGCACCTGGTCTACTGGCTCTCGCTCGCGACCGGCGGCTACCGGCGCGAGACCATCTTCGCCGTGGCAGCGATGCTGGCACTCCCGATCCCGATCGGCGTCATGCGCGGCGGCGCGCGCTCCGTTCTCGAACAGGGGCCCGCGGCGTGGCATGCCGTCCGCCGCGACTGGCTGGCGTTTGCCGTGGCCGCTGGCTGCGCGGCGTTCGTGGGAGCGGTCCTGCAGTCCGGCCTCTGGCAGGCGACCCCGAACGGGATCTCGGCCGGAGGCTCGAACTGGAGCGACCTCGGCGTCCACCTGTCGATCGCCCAGTCCCTCAACGCGGGCAACTTTCCGCCCCAGGTGCCGTACTTCGCGGGCGAGCCGCTCGTCTACCACTGGTTCGCGGATTTCCACGCCGCGATCGTCGCCCGCTCGGCCGGGATCTTTGCCATCCCCAGCTTCGTGGTGTCGTCCGCGATCCTCACCGGGGCGCTGGCGCTCCTCGTCCACGGGCTGGCGCGCGCCGTCCTGCGGGGCCGCGGCGCTCGACGAGCCGCGTTGCTGGCGGTGGTGCTGGTCATCTTCGCCGGCGGACTGGGATGGATGCGGCTGGTCGGGGACCTCGCCAACGGATTCGGTGACCTGCCCAACCTGGTCACGCGCAACTCGTACGACAACTCGTGGCTGACCGAGTGGCCGTACTTCCGCATCCCATCCGTGATGGGAACGGGGCTCCTCGTGCACCGTGCAACGACGGCGGGGCTGCCGATGCTCGTCGGGGCCGTCCTCCTGCTGGTCGCGGGCCTGCCATCGGCCCGGGCCCGGGCGGCGGGCTGGCGTGACCGACCGGCGCTCATCTTCCTGGCCGGCCTGCTGGGCGCCCTGCTGGCGCCCTTCCACTTCTTCTTCTTCCCCGCGTTCCTGGCCCTGGCGCTGGGCTGGGTCGTCGTCGGCGGCCGCCTCTTCGATCCAGTGGCACCGCGCAATGCGGCCCTGCTGCTGGCGCCGTACCTGCTGGCCGTGCCGTTCGCGATCGCGGCCGTGGGGCAGGCAGGCGGGAGTGGTGCGCTCCACTGGGTCGCCGGCTGGGAATCGGCGCCGACGACCGATGGGCCGTGGGCGGTCCTCTTCTTCTACCTGACGAACCTGGGGCTGCCCTTTGTGCTGGCGCTGCTGGCCCTCCTCCTGCCGCGGGTCCCCCATCGTGGCTTCCTGGCGATCTGGCTGGTGGGCCTCTTCGTGGTGCCCAACGTCGTCCAGGTCAGCGCCATCGGCTTCGATATGAACAAGTACTTCCAGGCGATGTGGGTCGCGGTGGCGCTCCTTGCCGCCTGGATGATCCGGCGCTGGCCGACCTGGGCGGTGACCGCCGTCCTGCTGCTGAGCGTCCCGTCGCCGCTCCTCGTCTCGGCCTGGACCGCGCTGAACCGCGAGGTGGTGCTGGGCTGGAGCGAGATCGAGGCCGCGGACTGGATCGCCGCCAACACCCCGGAGCGCTCGGTGTTCGTGACCAATGGCGGGCTCAACTCGCCGACCGACCCGGCCGGTCGCCTGCGGGTGCTGACCTTCACCCCGTACATCGCCAACCTCGGCTACTCGCCCGATGAGCGGTCAGCGGTGGTCGACGCGATCTACTGCTCGGGAGACCCCCAGCGGGCCGCTCAGCTGACCCGCGACCTCGGCGCCACCTATCTGCTGGACACGGGTCCTCCGCGTGCCTGCCAGCCGACGACCTTCGAGGGAAGCCCGGACTGGGAGCTCGTCTACGACCGATCCGGCGTGCGGATCTGGCATGTCTCCGGCGGGGTGGCCGCGATCAGCGCGCCGGGCTCCGTATCATTCGGACGGTGACCAGCAGCGCCGCGGTCGTAACCCTCGATCACGTCAGCAAGCGGTACGGCCCCGCGGGTGCCACGCCGGCGGTGTCCGACCTGTCGCTGACGATCCCCGCCGGCGAAATCGTCGTGCTGGTCGGCCCGTCAGGCTGCGGCAAGACCACCACCATGAAGATGATCAACCGGCTGATCGAGCCGACCTCGGGTCGGATCACGATCGATGGCGAGGACGTGATGGGTCTACCTGCGGTCGAGCTGCGGCGGCGGATCGGCTACGTGATCCAGCAGGTCGGGCTCTTCCCGCACCTCACCGTGGCCGAGAACGTGGCGGTGGTGCCGCAGCTGCTGCGATGGCCGGAGACCCGCGTCCGCGATCGGGTCGAGGAGCTGCTCCACCTCGTACGGCTCGATCCCTCGACCTACCGCGATCGGTACCCCGCCGCCCTCTCGGGCGGTGAGCGTCAGCGGGTGGGGGTGGCGCGTGCCCTGGCCTCCGATCCGCCGCTGATGCTGATGGACGAGCCGTTCGGCGCGGTGGACCCGATCCTGCGAGACCGGCTGCAGAACGAGTTCCTGCGACTGCAGGCGCAGGTGCGCAAGACGATCGTCTTCGTCACCCACGACGTCGACGAGGCGATCAAGATGGCGGACCGGATCGCGATCCTGCAGCGTGGCGGGATCCTCGCCCAGTACGACACTCCCGACGCCATCCTGGCCGAGCCCGGGGGCGAATTCGTCGCTCGCTTCGTCGGGGCCGATCGAGGCCTGAAGCGGCTCTCGCTGGGACGGGTCCGCGACCTGCCGCTGAGCACGCCGACCACCGCGCGAGTCGGAGAGGCCCGTGCTGACGTGCGTCAGCGCCTCGACGAGGCGGGCGCCGAGTACGCGCTGCTGCTCGACGAGTCGGATCGGCCGGTCGGCTGGATCGAGCGTCGTGAGCTGACCGGCGAGGAGCGGGTGACGGAGGAGGACGCAACGCCCGGCTCCCCGACGCTCCAGCCCGAGAGCACGCTGCGCGACGCGCTATCGGCCATGCTCGGTTCATCGGTACAGCTCGGAGTCGTGGTGGACGAGGCTGATCGGCTGCTCGGCGTGATCAGCGTTGACGCCATCTCCGAGGTCCTGCGTGCCCCGGCCTCGAGCGCGCGATGACCGCCGGTGAGCCGATCTTCCGCCTCGACTGGGTGCTGCAGCACCTTGGCATGCTCGGGCAGCGCATCGGCGAGCACCTGCTGGTGACCGTGATCGCCGTAACAGTCGGCTTCGTGATCTCCTTCGCCCTCGCCCTGGCGGTGCGCCGCTACCCCCGCCTCTACAGCCCGATCCTCGCCATCAGCGGGGTCCTGTACGCGATCCCCAGCATCGCGTTGTTCGTGCTCTTCATCCCGATTACCGGACTCTCCCTGCTCACCGCCGAGATCGCCCTCGTCAGCTACACGCTGGTGATCCTGGTGCGCAACATCGTCACCGGGTTGCGCGGCGTCCCGCCCGAGGTGATCGAGGCAGCGCGCGGAATGGGCTACACCGATGGGCAGCGACTCTGGCGCGTCGAGCTGCCGATCGCGATGCCGATCATCGTGGCCGGCCTGCGGATCGCCACGGTGACCACCATCGGCCTCGTAACAATCGCAACCCTCATCGGGATGGGCGGGCTGGGCTACCTGATCGTGAACATCGGGGTGCAGCGTCGCTTTCCGACGGCGACGATCACCGGCGTCGTGATCGTGGTGCTCCTCTCGACCGCGGTCGACCTGGGGTTGCAGCTGCTCCAGCGCCGGCTGACGCCCTGGGCACGGGCGCGGGAGGCCTGAGCCGATGGACTTCCTGGCCCAGGTCCTGGCCTGGTTCACCGACCCCGCCAACTGGACCGGCAACAACGCGATCCCGCTGCGGCTCTGGCAGCACCTTTCCCTCTCTGTCGTGTCCTTGGCCGTGGGGCTCGCCATTGCGCTGCCGATCGGCCTCTACATCGGGCACACCGGGCGGGGCGCACGGTTCGCGGTCGCCGTCAGCAACATCGGGCGGGCGGTGCCATCGCTCGGCTGGCTGGGGATCGCATACCCAATCAGCACCGGGCTCTTCCAGCGAGCGGGGATCGGGTTCCTGCCAGCCTTCATCGGCCTCGTCGCCCTGGCCATCCCGCCGATCGTCACGAACACCTACGCGGGCCTGCATGCGGTGGACGACGAGCTGCGCGAAGCGGCGCGCGGGATGGGCATGCGGGAGCTCCAGCTGCTGATGCGCGTGGAGGTGCCGGTGGCGCTGACGGTGATCCTGGCAGGGATCCGTGTCTCGGCGGTCGCGGTCATCGCCACGGCCCCGCTGGCGGCGCTGGTCGGCGGGGGGACGCTGGGCGCGTACATCCTGCAGGGGCTGGCGCTGAGCGACGAGGTCCGTGTCTTCGCGGCCGCGGTCATGGTCGCGCTGCTGGCGATCCTGACCGAGCTGGCATTCGCCTGGCTCCAGCGCCGGGCAGTCTCGCCCGGGCTGGCGGCCCCTGATGGCGGGAGCTGGGTCGAGCCATCGCAGATGCCAGCCGGGCGGGCGATCGCACCGTCCTGATCGGCTTTGCGACACCACCAAACGCTGGATCGGTGGTGTCGAGGGAGCTTTGCTAGACTCGAACGGTCGCGCAGGAGCGCGGCGCGCACAGTCCCATTCAACAAGGAGGACCCAATGCGGAGATACCGCACGCTCGCTCTCGGGGCGGCGTCGCTGGTGCTCGTCCTGAGCGCCTGCACGCCGGGTGGGAGCGGGGGCTCGCCAAGCGGAAGCGCGGCAGCCAACAAGCCAGTGGTGAAGGTTGGATCCGCCGGCTTCTGGGAGGCGGCTGTTACCGGCGAGATGTATGCCCAGGCCCTGGAGGCCAAGGGCTACACCGTCGAGCGCCACCTCGAGATCGGTGAGCGGCCCGCGGTGCACAGCGCACTGGCGAACGGCGACGTCAACCTGATCCCCGAGTACCTCGGCGGCCTCGCGGGCCAGGGGCTCGGTATCACCGATCTCTCGCCCGACCCGCAGAAGGCGTGGGACAACATGCAGTCGGCGCTCGCCGACAAGGGCTGGGTCTCATTCGATTTCTCTCCGGGCACCGATGCCGACGGCTTTGCCGTCCGCAAGGAGACGGCTGACCAGTACAACCTGAAGACCATGAGCGACCTTGCCAAAGTCGCCGGCAAGCTGGTCTGGGGGGTGGCTGAGGGCTGCCCCACCAACCCGGTCTGTGGCCCGGGCCTGAAGTCCACCTACGGGATCGACCTCGCCAAGCTGCAGGTGGAGAGCCTGCCGCCATGCAGCACCGACATCGCCACCGCGCTGAACGACAGCGCAATCGGTGTCGCCCAGGTCTGCACCACCCAGCCCGAGATCTCGAGCATGAACTTCGTGCTGCTCACGGACGACAAGCACCTGCAGCCGGCCCAGAACCTGGTTGCGATTGCCACCAAGGAGCTGGCCGATGCGGCTCCGGCGGACTTCGCCGACACGCTGAATGCCGTTACTGCCAAGCTCACGACCGAGGCCCTCACCAAGCTCGGTGAGGCGATCGTGGTGAACCATGGCGAGATCCCCGACGTGGCCACGCAATTCCTCAAGGACAACGGCCTGCTGTAAGGCCCTCCCCTGAGACTGATGCGGGCGGCGCAGCCTACGGGCGGCGCCGCCCGTACACTTTCCGGACCGATGTCCGAGCACCTTGACCTTGCCGATTGGCGTTGCCGCGTGGCGGCGTCCTATGACGTCCTGCGCAACGACGTGCGCGCCGAGCCGGCGCGGCTGCTGGGGTTCCGCGCGGCCAAGGACCGCCTCTTTGCCTCTCATACCTCCTCGCCGGTGCCCGTCGCGGCGCGGCGTGACTTTCGGGGGCTGGCCTACTGGCGGTACGCTCCCGCGCTCGCCTTCAGCGCAGCCCTCGAGCCCGACCCGGACGCGCCGCCGCTCGACGTCCCCCGCTCCGGACCCGGACCGGGCATGCCCTACAGGAGGATCGGCTGGGTCAGCTTCGCGGTCGACGGGACGCCGACGCGGCTCGCGGTCTACTGGCTGAACGAGTACGTCGGCGGGATCTTCATCCCGTTCCGCGACGGCACCAGCGGCACCGAGACGTACGGTGGCGGCCGCTACCTGTGGGACTCCGGCAAGGGCGCGGACCTCGGCTCCGCCGGGGATGAGCTGGTGATCGACTTCAACTACGCCTACCACCCCTCGTGCGTCTACGACGCGGTCTGGAGCTGTCCGCTGGCACCGCCCGAGAACTGGCTCACGGCCCCGATCCGCGCTGGCGAGCGCTTGACCCCCGCGTCGTGACGCCAGCCGATCCCCGCCCCCTGCGCAACTGCTACAAGTGCGGACGCCAGATCGGGCCGGACGAGACGATTTGCGAGGTCTGCAACCGGGCCGGCATGGCCACCCCCTCGGCCACGCAGTACCACGGCACGATCGTGGTCGCCATCGTGGCCGGGGTTGCGCTCATGGCAATCGCCGCCAGCCTCTCGTTGCGCGGGATCGGGCCCTTCCACGGCGAGGCTGTGGGCTGGAGCAGCGACCCGCCCGACGCCGTGGTGGTGGAGCTGCGGGTGACCAACCAGGGGACGCGTGCCGGTCGGGCGAAATGCCAGGTCACGGCGCGCGACGCATCCAACCTGGAGCTGCGCATCCGCTCCATCGTATCGCCGCAGGTGCAGGGCGGTGCCACGGTCACCTTCTCAGAGCGCATCCCCGGTCTGCCGCAGGCGCCGGCGAGCCTGGCGGTGACCTGCTCCTAGTCGCTGCCGGGCGTCTATCCTGCCCGCGTGGGTGTGGTCCGCTTCTTCCGGGTCGCCAGCAGCGTCGTCTTCTTCCTGTTCTGGGCGATCGTGATTGCCGTTGGGGTATTCGGCTTTCCCGGGATCTCCTCCGGCGAACACCGGTTCCCGGACCCCGTCAACGGGCAGGCGGTCTATGACCCCGCCGGGGCGCTGGACCCGGGGATCGAGCAGGCGCTGGAGTCACAGGTCGATGCGATCGAGGCGCGCAGCGGCGCCGAGCTGGCCATCTACGTGCAGGTCGACGAGTTCGCCACGCCAGAATCGAACCTGGCGGCCGCCCAGGCGCTCCTGGATCAATGGGGGGTCGGCCGGGCAGGCTTCGACGACGGGCTGGTCATCCTCATCAGCTTCGAACCGAACCTGGTCCATGGGCAGGCCCACTACTACGCCGGCGCCGGCTTCCTGCGCGGCTATCTCTCGCAGGGCGATCTCCAGGCGCTCTTCGACGAAGTGATCCTCCCTGCCGCGGCGCAGGGGCAGATCGGTGGCGGCCTCATCGAGGCGGTCAACCTGATCGATGCGGCGATCACTCCGGCGGCGACCGCGCGGCTCAACTTCCTGCGCCAGGTCAACGGGGTGGTGGGCATCATCGGGGCACCGCTCAGCTTCCTGCTGATCGTCGGTTTCGCATTCCGCGCCTGGCGGCGCGAGGGGGACGATCCCGAGGTCCTCGACTCGCCTTCGATCCTGATGGCGGGTCCGCCGACCAACATGACGCCGCCCCTCGCCACGGTGGTCCGTCAGGGAAAGGCGACCCAGCACTCGATCAACACCCTGCTGATGGAGCTGGCCAGCACCGGCCGGATTGCGTTCCAGAACCTGGATCAGGCGGGCAAGGTCAAGGCCGATGACGAGCCGAACCCGCTCCTCGACCCGGCCATCGAGATCCGCGATGACGCGCCGACCGGGGGTCGCCTGGGAAGCACCGAGCGAGATGCGTGGGACCTCCTTCGCCAGCAGGCGCTTGCGAGCGGCGTCATCTCCCGCGAGCGTCTCTGGGAGCTCAACGCCCTGCTCAAGGCGGTGCGCGGCGGACTCGAGGACGACGTGGTGCGCCTGGGCTGGTTCACCCGTCCACCATCACAGCTGATCACGCGCTGGAGCTTCATCGGGATCGGTGAGATGCTGCTCGGCGCGCTCTTCGTGCTGGGCGGCTTCCTGATCCCGATGTCAGGTCTGACGCTCCTCGGCGCAGCGACGGGGGTCGGTGGGGCGCTGACCTGGGTGATCGGGCAGTTCATGTCACAGCGGACTCCCAACGGCGCCTACGTCGACGCCATGCTGAAGGCGTTTCGGCGCACCCTCGAGAAGACCATGGAGCAGGCGCGCAGCATGGAGCAGGTGGTCGCCGACCCAACCGTCAAGCTCCTCGCCAACACTCCCGACAAGGCGGTGGTGTGGGGCTTCGCCCTCGGCCTGCACGACGAGGTCGCCAAGGTCCTGCAGCGCACGCTCGGGGACCACGAGAAGGATCCGTCGACGGCCACCGGCGTCTACTACCCACTCTGGCTCGGCAGCTCTCCTGCGTCATCCATGCAGGCCGGGATGGCCGGGGGGAGCATCTTCTCGGGCTCCGGCATGCCGGACATCGGTGGCATGTTCAGCGCCGTCGGCAGTATCGGGTCATCGCCTCCCTCTTCGTCCTCCGGCGGGGGCGGCTTCGGTGGCGGTGGCAGCTCCGGCGGCGGTGGCGGCGGTGGCAGCTTCTAGTCCCGCTGCTGGCGCCCCGGCTGTCCAGCGGCTATGGTGAGCCCGATGCCATACGATCGACGACCTGACCGACGCCCCGGCGGCGGCCGACCCGGCGGCTCCGGACGACCCCCTGGCGACCGCCCCGGCTTCGGCGACCGCCCGCAGCGGGATCGCCCAGCCTATGGCGACCGCGCCCAGCGGGACCGCCCCGCCTACACCGACCGTCCGCCCCGAGAAGGCGGCGACTTCTCCGGCCCGCCCCGGGAGCGCAGCTTCGGCGACCGACCGCCTCGCCCTACCGGCTTTGCGCCACGACCGATGGATGACGGGGGCATGTCGATCCGCCTCGACCCGCGGCGCCTTGGCTCGCTGAAGCTGCTCGCCGCCGAGGCGGGAATCCGCCCTGGCGAGCTGGTGACACGCTGGGTCGAGGAGCGCCTGGATGCCGCCCGCTCCGGCGCGCCGGCACCATCGCCGGTCGACTCGGACGCTGTGGCATCGCTCACTGCACGCGTGGATGAGCTCGCCCGGCGCATCGATCAGATGGCTCCAACGCCGGCCTCGGAGCCGGATGGGGAGCCCGAGGCGGCACCCGTCGCAGCGCCTGCGAAGCGCGGACCGGGGCGGCCACGGAAGACTGGTGCCGTTGCCCGCGTCAGGAAGTCCGGCCCGAAGGTCGCGCTGCATGACGAGATCATCGCGGTGATCAGGGAGCTTGGACCGCAGACAGCAGCGGAGCTGGCGTCAGCGATCGTCGAGCGCGGCCGTTACAAGGCGCCAAGAAGCAAGAAGCCGCTTGACGCAGCGCAGGTTAACGCGCGGGTCTCGAACCCGACCTATCGCGGCCGCTTCGTGCGTCGCGAGCACCGCATCGGGCTCGCCACAGAGTAGGGCTCCGGCCGCCTCATCCCTCGAGGATGAAGGTGACCAGGATGTTGGCCTGGAACTCCACCGCGCCCTCGCTGCCCGTGT
>DATCQR010000178.1:0-3061 GCA_036569405.1 Candidatus Limnocylindria bacterium | reverse complement strand
TGACCGATGCCGGCGTCGAGGTGCTCTACGACGATCGAGACGAGTCGCCCGGAGTGAAGCTCACCGATGCCGAGCTGCTCGGCATGCCGCGCATCGTCACCATCTCGCCCAGATCCCTGGCGGCGGGCGGCGCGGAAGTGACCGATCGGGCCAGCGGGGAGCGCTCGGTGCGCCCGATCGCGGAGGTGGAGGCGGGGCTCCTGGAGGCCGTCCGCTAGCGGAGCTGCGGCAGGACCTCGGAGCCGATCCGCTCGAGCTTCGCGACGTCGCTCACGCCGCGCACGCTCATCAGGATGTGCTGCGCGCCGGCCTCGCCCAAAGCCCCGAAGTGGGCGACGATCTGATCCGCCGACTGCGATTCCGGATCGACGCTCTGCAGGGTGCTTCGCTCGATCTCCTCGTACGGGCGCCCCAGGCGGTCGCAATGCTCGCGCAGGACCGCGTACTTGTGCGCGATGCGGCTCGCATCCCCGAACACGTTGCACGCATCGGCGTACTGCGCCACCAGGCGCAGCGTCTTTCGCTCCCCACCACCGCCGATCATGATCGGCACCCGGGGGCGCGAGATTGCCTGGGGCGAGTTGAGGAGCCGGGTGGCGTTGACGTGCTTCCCGTGGAAGGCCTCGCCGGTGCCGGTCCCGCCGGACCACATGGCCTGCGCCATCTGCAGCGTCTCCTCGAGCATCTCGAAGCGCTGGCCGAGAGGGGGGAATGGGAACCCGAGCGCGGTCGACTCCTCCTCGTTCCAGGCCGCACCGATCCCGAACCACCCCCGGCCGCCTGACAGCACGTCGAGGGTGGTGACGGCCTTGATCCACAGGCCTGGCAGGCGGTAGTGAATGCCGCCGACCATCAGTCCCAGTCGCGCCTTCTCTGAGTTGGCCGCCATGAAGCCGAGCGCGGTCATGCCCTCGAGCATCGGCGCCTCCGGCGGGCCCAGGCCACGAATCTGGAAGAAGTGGTCCATCACCCAGATCGAGTCGAACCCCGCGTCGTCCGCGGCGCGTGTGACGCGCGCCAGGGTCGGACCGATGGCGGCGGGGCCGCCTGGCCAGGTGAAGCTGTTGATCTGGAGGCCGAACTTCACGTGCGGATCCTACGCTGAGCTACGGGCGCTACGATGGACCCATGTCAAAGGGATCGATCGGGCTGAGCGACGAGCTGAATGCCTACCTGATTGCCGTCGGGGCGCGTGAGCCGGAGGTGCTGGGTCGCCTGCGTGAGGAGACGGCGGCGATGCCACAGGCCGGGATGCAGATCGCGGTCGAGCAGGGGGCCTTGCTCTCCATGCTGGTCAAGCTCCTCAATGCCCGCCGGATCCTCGAGATCGGCACCTTCACGGGCTATTCGTCGACCGCCATGGCGCTCGCCCTGCCGCCCGACGGCCGGATCGTGTGCTGTGACGTCTCGAAGGAGTTCACCGACGTCGCGCGACGCACCTGGGCCGCCGCGGGGGTCGAGGATCGGGTCGACCTGCGGCTGGCGCCGGCGCTCGAGACGCTCGAGGGACTGCTGGCCACGGACGGCGCGGGAAGCTTCGATCTGGCCTTCATCGATGCCGACAAGACGAATTACCGGGGCTACGTCGAGGGCGCGCTGCTCCTCGTGCGCCAGGGTGGCCTGATCGCGATCGACAACGTGTTGTGGAGCGGCCGGATCATCGATCCGGAGGACACCGACGAGGACACCCAGGCCATCCGCGATCTGAACGCCGACCTCGCGATGGACGAGCGGGTCGACATCGCGATGGTGCCGATCGCCGACGGACTGACGCTCCTGCGCGTTCGCTAGCGCTCGACGGTGACGCCGCGCCAGAAGGCGACGTAGCCCTCGATCGGCTTGGCCTTCTCGGAGGCATCGGGATAGAACCAGGCGGCGTCGGGATTCTCCTGGCCGTCGACCTCAAGGCTGTAGTAGCTGGCCTCGCCCTTCCACCAGCAGGTGGTGTGGGTGTCGGAGGGCCGCAGGAACTCGGACTTCACGCTCTCCGGCGGGAAGTAGACGTTCCCCTCGACGATCTCGGTGGTGTCGCTCTCGGCAATGATGGTGCCATTCCAGGTTGCGCGTGGCATGGCGGCATCCTACGCCGCGCAAGCGAAAAGCGGCGCCGGGCCGGAGTCCGACGCCGCCATCGGTCCAGAGGGAGAAGGGCTAGACCGCCACCGCCTCTCGCTGCGGCTCGTACTCCACGTCGACGAGCTCGCCGGCGAGGTACGCGTCGTAGGCGGCCATGTCGAAGTAGCCGTGGCCCGAGAGGTTGAACAGGATCACCCGCTCGCTGCCGGCCTCCTTCGCCTCGAGCGCCTCGTCGATCGCCGCCCGGATGGCGTGACTCGACTCAGGCGCCGGGATGATCCCCTCCGTGCGGGCGAACTGGAGAGCAGCCTCGAAGCAGGTGTTCTGGGCATAAGCCCTGGCCTCGATGAAGCCCAGCTCGTATAGATGGCTCACCATCGGCGCCATGCCGTGATAGCGCAGCCCACCGGCATGGATGGGGGCCGGTCGGAAGCCGTTCCCGAGCGTGTGCATCTTCACGAGCGGGGTCAGGCCAACGGTATCGCCAAAGTCATACCGATACTCCCCCTTCGTCAGGGAGGGGCATGACGCGGGCTCGACGGCCAGGAATCGCATCTTCGAGTCCCCCGCCAGCTTGTCGCGCAGGAACGGGAAGGCGATCCCCGAGAAGTTGGAGCCACCCCCGGCGCAGCCGATCACGACGTCCGGCTCCTCGCCGGCCAGGGCCATCTGCTGGATCGCCTCCTGCCCGATCACGGTCTGGTGCAGCAGGACGTGGTTCAGCACGCTCCCCAACGAGTACTTGGTGTCGTCGTTGGTTGCGGCCACCTCGACCGCCTCGCTGATCGCGATTCCCAGGCTGCCGGTCGAGTCCGGATCGGCCGCCAGGATGGTTCGCCCGGCGTTCGTCTCGGTTGAGGGCGACGGAACGACCGTGCCGCCAAAGGTCTGGATGAAGCTGCGCCGATACGGCTTCTGCTCGTAGCTGACTTTTACCATGAAGACCTTGGTCTCCATCCCGAACAGGCTGCCGGCGAAGGCGAGC
>DATCQR010000177.1:0-1720 GCA_036569405.1 Candidatus Limnocylindria bacterium | reverse complement strand
GCCCTGGTCGGCTTCGGGCTGATGGTCCTTTTGGGCACATACGCGATCCTCGCGTTCGGTCCTGGCGCAGACGCCAACCAGATGATCACCGTCACCCGTGCCGCCAAGGCCATCCGAGCGGGCGCGACCATCACCGCTGACGAGCTGACCACCGGTCGGCTCCGAACTCAGGACCCATCGTTGCTGTCCACGCTGCTCCTCTACTCCGACCGCAACCGCATCGTCGGCCAAGTCGCGGACGAGGACATCCCCGCCGGCGACCTGGTTCCGGCCGACGTCGTCTCGGCGCAGGTGACCTCCACGCTCTGGAAGCTCCACGTCGCCGTCCGCGGGATGCCGGCCGACCTTGCGCCTGGCGACCACGTCGCGCTCCTTGTCAGCGAGACGGCGACGAATGGCTCGCAGGTCGAGGTCGTCTTCATGCAGGACGTGCGAGTGCTCTCGGTCGGCCAGGGGTCGGTCGACCTCTGGATTCCGGCCAAGGTCGTGCCCCAGGTGCAATGGTTCCAGGACCACGGCGGGATCGCCCTTGCAGCAATGCAGCCAGGATCAGGGCAAGACAAGATCCCGGCCGGCGGAGGCGGCTGATGGCCACCATCGGCGTCTTCTCGGCGCGGGGAGACGGCGCGACCACGGTGGCGGTCGGGCTGGCCGCGGTGCTCGCGGCGACGAGCAAGACGCTTCTCATCGACCTCAACTTCGACAACCCCGAGATCGCCCCGCTGCTCGACGTCGACCCCGAGTTCGGCGTGTTCGACCTCGCGCACAACGCGCAGCTGGCGCCGGTGAGTGACGCCGACCTGGAGAGGCGGCTCGGAAGGCGTGATGGCATCGCGGTGCTGCCGGGTATCGGCCGCGAGGAGGACGTTGAACACATCAGCGATCACTTCCTGGCGGGGCTGCTGCAGACCGCGACCCGCCGCTTCGATCACGTGGTGATAGACCTCGGCCGGTTGCGCCAGGGGCCTCGCGCCTCGGTCGCAACCGGTGTCCTCCTGTGGGTCGCGACACCGACCCCACTCGGGATGGACGCGCTCGAGCGCGGCTACTGGCGGGTCGAGGAGCACGGCGAGGAGTGGCTTCGGCGCACCAGGCTGGTCATCAATCGGAATACCGGCGGGTCCCTCTCTGGCGTCGAGCGATACGCCGAGCGCGAGTACGAGCTGGCAACTGCCGGCATCATCCCCGATGCCCCTGACTACTGGCGCCGGGTCGAGTTCAAACACTCTCCCTCCGCTCTAAACATCCCGGGCACCGACGACCCGCGCTACCGCAAGTACCACGGTGAGCAGGCGTTGCCGGTGCGACAGGCTCTGGAGGCGTTGGCCGAGCAGGTGACGTCGGCGCCGGTCGAGCTGACAGTATCCACGAGGACGTGAGGTGCAGATCCTCGACGCCGCCGCGGACCAGGTAAGGCAGGCCGAGGACAACATCATCGCGGCATTCCGCAAGAGCCTCGATGAGGTGCTGCGGGAGCGGGCCGACCCGAGGCCTCTGCCGGCCGACGACCGAATGATCTTCGGCCTCGCCGACAAGGCAATCCGCGACTACCACGCCGCCACCGCGCGATCCGCGTCGTTGCCGCAGCTCTCCCAGGTTCAGTACTGGGAGATCCGCCAGCGGCTGTACGTGACCCACGGCGCCCTTGGTCCGCTAGGCGAGTTGCTGGCCAAGGAAGACGTCGAGGACATCCACATCGATGGCCTCGACGGTGGTTATT
>DATCQR010000176.1:0-2293 GCA_036569405.1 Candidatus Limnocylindria bacterium | reverse complement strand
CCTCGAGGGCCAGTTCAAAATAAGGAAACTTTGGTCCGAGAAAGTCGGGGAGGGGGGATTTGAACCCCCGACCACCTGACCCCCAGTCAGGTGCGCTACCGAGCTGCGCTACTCCCCGATGGACTCGCTATCGTAGCGGCTTCCCTATTGGCGTCCGGGCCGACCGCCGTACGCCACCAGGCCTCGGTGAGTCGACGCGAAACCTGACTCCCGCAGCAGCGCCGCAAGCGGCGATTCCATGACGCCGATGCCATCGACACGCTGCACCTCCACCCTCCCGGCCGCGACCGCGACGCCCATCAGGGCTCGCACGTGCTCCGGCCTGACCTCCCCATTGGTGAGGAGCGAGCGCCCGCCGCGCTCCAGATAGAGGACGAGCTCGCCTGCATCGAGGACGCAATATGCGCCGGCCGCTCGCGCCATGCGCCCATCGCTTCTGGGCCAGGGCAGGATCGCGCCATACGCGTTCGCGGGATCGCTCGCCGCGAGCGCAACGACTGCTCCATTGGGTTCGCGCAGGGAGCGCAGGCGATCAACCGCTCCCGGCAATGCGAACTGCGAGCCGCCAAGGCCTTCGACGAAGTAGCCACGCCGGATCCGTCCCGACTCCTCCATTGCGCGCAGCACCGGATAAAGTCCCGCGAAACCGCCCGGCCATCCTTCGGCGACGACCGCTTCCCTCGTCAGCACACCGTGGCGCTGCAGCAGCACGCCCGCCAGCGCATGCATCCGTTCCGTCGGCGCCGCTCCGGCCCCTGTCATCTCCGCGACCAGGGACCATCGCCCTGAGGCGCGAGGTTGCGTCAGCCGTGGGAGCCGCGGGCCGCGCGCCGGCCGCCGGGCGATTGGGCCGAGCAGGCGCAGCGGCGCAAACGTGTCGTTGGTCACCTCTCCCGACCACACCAGGTCCCACAACGCGTCGAGCATCGCCTCTTCGTCGCCGCCGCCGCAGGCGCCGTAGATGTCTCGGAAGAAGCTGGCGCCGCGCGCCCGCAGGTGCTCGCGCAGCCGGTTGTGCAGATCGCCCGCAGGTGGGTCAGCCAGATCCGCCACCAGGCGCGGCGCATCGCCGCGCAGGTAGAGCGTGACCTTGCCATCGCTGGCGCCAAGCGCGCCACGACCGACCCAGACGACCTCTCCCATCGAAACGAGCTCGTCAAGAAGGCGCGGGTTGTAGTTGGCGACGCGACCTGCGATGACGTCGCGTTCGATGACCGATGCCGGGAGGGCCAGCCCTTGCAGCTGGAACACAACCTCGAGCAGACGATCGACGCCCGAAGCCTTCGCGCCGATGCCGTGCCATGACGGCAGGAATCGCGCCAGCACAACTGGGGCCACGGACTCGATCTCACGACGTAGCGCCGCCAGCGAGCGCCGCCGCAGCATCCGCAGGACCTCGGGGTGACAGTACTCGCGGCCTTCGGCTGCTCGCCGGAACTCGCCCGCAACTATCTCGCCGCGCGCCGCCAGCTGCGTCAGCGCCTCCTCGACCGCCGCCACCGGCAGACCCCACCGCGTCGCGAGGTCTGAGGTCACGAATGGGACGTGGGTGCGCGCCCACCGCCTTGCGAGCGATTCGAGCGGTCGCGGCCCTGGACTGAGAAACGCCTCGGGCAAGCCCACGGGCAGGCTCGTCCCGAGCGCTCCGCGATATCGGCCGGCATCTTCAGCCGCGATCCAGCGCGACTGGCCCGCCGCCCGCACCACGACCGCCCGCCGCTCCCGCTCCAGTGTCCGCAGCCATTCCTGCGTGACGCCGCGAGCAGAAGCCTCCGTGTCGTTGAGGTCGCCGAGGCGGACCAGCAGGTCGTGCGCTTCGTCAGGATCGCGTGGGAAGCGCTCGGGCAGCAGGCCCTGGAGCTCAACCTCCACTGCGGCGATCGCGTCGGGGTCGAGGAGCTCACGCAGATCCTCGCTGCCGAGCAGCTCGGCCAGCAGCTCCCGATCGAGAGTGAGGGCTTGCGCGCGCCGTTCGGCGAGGGGCGAATCGCCCGCATACATGAACTCGGCGACGTACGAGAACAGCAGCGACGACGCGAAGGGGGATGCCCGTTCGGTGTCGACGGCCACGACGCGAACCTCGCGCGACCGGATCCCTCGCAGCAGCGTCATCAGGGCGGCCATGTCGAAGTGGTCGGCCATGCACTCGCGCCACGTCTCGGCCAGGATCGGGAAGTCCGGGTACTGGCCGGCAACCTTCAGGAGGCTGGCGCTGCGCATTCGCTGCTGCCAGAGAGGGGTCCGCTGCCCGGGGCGGCGGCGCGGCAGAAGAAGAGAACGCGCGGCGTTCTCT
>DATCQR010000175.1:0-3341 GCA_036569405.1 Candidatus Limnocylindria bacterium | reverse complement strand
TGGGTCGGGGAGATGATCGATGCGGTGCTCGACAACTCGCTGCGGGTCGGCGAGGTGCGCATGGATGACGAGACACTGGCCGTGATGCACGAGCTGCGCGCGTTCATGTTCGAGCGGGTCTACCTGGCGCCATCCCTCCTTCGCGAGCAGCGCGCCGCCATCGACACGCTGAGCGCACTGGTCGATCACCACCTGGTCCATCCCGATCAGATCCCGGCCACCTATCGCGAGGCCGATGCTCCCCTCGTCACGCAGGTCGCGGACTACGTCGCCGGCATGACCGACCGCTATGCGCTGGCGGCCCAGGAACGGATCGCGCGGGGCCGCTAGGGCGCGAGGCTCTCTCTTGCGAAGAGCAGGGCGCTGCCGTCGTCGCAGTCGAGGTAGATGCGACTCGGCCGGTCAGCGGCCGATGGCGACGACGCGCTTCCCGGCGGGCCCCATACCGTTCGCGTGGTGAGGCCGATGAAGGTTGAGCCGATCTCGACCGGGGAACCCTCCGCGAAGCTCGGCTGGGGCCGATGCGATCCGGTCGGCAGGTACACGCGGTCGCCCCATTGCAGCCGGTCGGGGCAGCCCTCGAGACGGTCGAATGCCTTGGACATGCCCCACAGCCCGACCGCCAGGAAGACGACGATGGCCAGCGTCCCGCAGCCAACTGCGCGCCAGTTCACGGCCGGGTGATCTGAAAGCGGTCGTAGCCGCCGGACGCCGGCGATCGGCTGGCCTCAACGCGGTCGACCACCGCCCCGGGAGGGCCCTGGCGCAACATCCCTGCAAGCTGATCGAGTGAGGCTGCAGGTCCCTCCGCGACCACGTCCACCGACCGCTCGTCGGCGCCATTCATGACCCAGCCGGTCAGGCCCATCCGATCTGCGGCCGAGCGGACCCACCAACGGAATCCGACCCCCTGGACTCGCCCGATGATCGTCGCGGTGAGACGCTCGACGTCCCCCGCGGGGCCGCCACTCACCGGGGCGCCTGCGTCGGCCAGGCGAGCATGGCGACCTCGAGGGCCAGGCGTGGAGCGGCGTTCTGCCGCAGGCCGTCGCGGATGCGCTCGAGCAGCACGATGAAGTCGCGGATCGCGGGCTGCCCGATGCGCTCCGCGATGCCGGGCAGTTCCGGATCGAGGGCCGCGGCCGCGGCGATCTGCGGTCGGCCCGCGGCCGCCACGGCGAGATCACGCGCCAGGCCAAGCCACGCTTCGACGATGAGGAGCGCGGCCTCGCGCTGAGCGCCACCGGTCGGTCGCATCCCCTCCTCCGCGACCTGGACCTCGCTCTCGCTCGGCTGCTCGACCCCGATCCGCGCAGCGTCGTCGAGGAGATCGCGGACCGAGCCGAACCGATCTGCCCGGCCGCGACCCAGCAGCCCCAGCAGCTCGCGCTGCGTTCGGCGACGCCAGTCCACCAGCCGCGGCGCGCGTGCGTACCCGATCGCGGTGCCGGGCATGCCGCCCGCGATCCGCGCCAGGGCATCGGCCTGGTCGGCCGGCAGGCGTTCTCGATCCACGAGCCATGCGACCAGATCGGCACGCGGCACCGACCCGATCCGCAGTGACTGGCTTCGGGACCGGATGGTGGGCAGGACCCTGGTCGGCTCGTCCGCCACCAGGACGAACATGTGCCGGCTGGTCGGCTCCTCGAGTGCCTTGAGCAGCGCATTCTGGGTCTGCTCGTTTGCCCGATCGACCCCCTCGACCAGGATGACGCGGCGCTCGCCGACGATGGGGGCACCTGCGCTGTCGGCGAGCCAGCTGCGTGCCGCAGCGACGATGCTCTCCCCGGTCGATCGATCCTCCCGCCAGCGCTCCGGCGATCCGGTCACCAGGTCGGGGTGCGTGCGGGCGCGCGCCCCGCGACAGCCGGAACAGACGTTGCAGGGCCGCTCGCCGTCGACCGCCTGGCAGAGGAGCATTGCGAGCAGGTCGTCGACAAAGGCCCCCTTGCCACTGCCGGCGGGGCCATGAACCAGAAGCGTGCGCTGCAGGCGACCACGGGCCGCGGAGCGCTGCACGATCGTCCGGGAGGTCGCCTGCCCGAGGCTGAGAAAGCCCGCCTCCGAGGTCGTCTGGGTCACCGCCGGAGTATAGGCAGGGCAGCCGATAAGCCCCCGGTAAGGAGCCGGTCAGGCCCTGTTCGCCACTATGCCGTCGCCCCGCCGAACCGCTCGGGCACGCGCGCTGGCGGCCGGCCGGCAACCGGATCCGCCGCACCGGAAGGCGGCCGGCGGGGCGCCAGATTGGGAATGATGCAATACTTTGGCTCGCCCCCAAACCTGAGAACCAAGGAGATGTGAGCCATGGCCGATCAGGTAACGACCACTGCCAGGTCGATGGTCGAGCGACTGCTCGACCCAAAGATCCAGGACAACGTGACGAAGCGCAGCCGCGCCCTCATGACCGCCATCGCCGAAGCCGCGCAGACGGCGTCTGACCGTGCTGCCGGTGGCTGGCGCGACGCCGAGCCGATCCGTCGCGATGCCGCCCGGGCGAGCCGCGACGCCCTGCGCTGGGGGAGCCGCACGTGGAGGCAGGAGATGCTCCCCAGCCTCAACCAGCTGTGGAACAAGCGGACCGTTGCGCTCGGTGCGGCCGGCGCCGCAGTTCCCGTGGCGCGCGAGCTGATCGACGATGCCGCAGTTCGGATGGGCATTCGCAGCCGCCACGAGGAGCGGCACTGGGGAAGCTTCTTCGTCGGGCTGCTCGTTGGCGCCGCGGCGGGCCTCATCGCCGCCATCCTGACCGCGCCGAAGGCCGGTCGTGAGATGCGCGACGAGCTGGCAGTGACGGCCAAGGACGCCGCGACCCGCGCCCGCGAAGTGGCCTCGACAGGCGCTCGGGAGGTGGCGACCCGCGCCCGCGAGGCGGCCGAGTCGGCGGGCGACTGGGTCCCGATCTTCCAGCGACCGGAGACTGACGGCGAGCTGAACACTGGGCGGATTGCAGAGCCGACGATCGACACGATCCAGACGCCAGGCGTCACGCCGCCCAAGCCTGCCCGCAAGCGAGCTCCGAGGCCGACCACCGTTGACGAGGTCGAGTAGCAGCCAAGTTCGAACATCTCCGCAAGAGGCCGGCCCGCGAGCCGGCCTCTCTGTAGTCCGGGGAGTTACGGAGCCTTGGTCCGAGCGCCCCTGAACCGCTGCCAGATTCCCTCTTCGGCGCCCTCCGTCGCGCCCTCGGCAGGTGCCGGCTCAGTGGCCCGCTTGGCGCGGGACCTGGTTGGCGGCTTCGGCGGGGCTGGGTCGCCCGCCTCGCCACTCTCGGTCTTGGCGGGCCGAGTCCTCGTCCTGCTCGGGGCGCTCGCTGCGGCTTCATCGGTGGGCGCCTTTGGCCC
>DATCQR010000174.1:0-3611 GCA_036569405.1 Candidatus Limnocylindria bacterium | reverse complement strand
GATGGACTTCGACGGCAACATCCAGGATCGGCTCGGCACAGCGCGGGCGGACCTCGAGGCGCGCATCCTCCGCACTCCGGCGGACCCCATACAGACCTTCAGCGACGACCCTCTCCGGATGCTCCGAGCGGTGCGGTTCGCCGCTCAGCTCGGCTTCGAGCTGGCGCCGGACCTGCTGCCGGCCATGCGGCGGCTCAGCGGCCGCCTGGCGCCGCCAGTGGTTTCGGTCGAGCGCATCACTGATGAGCTGTGCAAGATGCTCGAGTCCGAGAGGCCGAAGGTGGCGCTCGAGCTGCTGGACTCGGGTGGACTGCTCGAGGTCGTGCTGCCCGAGGTGACCGCCTGCAAAGGGGTCGAGCAGGGCGGGTACCACACACACGACGTCTTCGGGCACACGCTGCTGGCGGTCGGACTCACGCCGCCTGACCTCGTGGTGAGGCTGGCCGCGCTCCTGCACGACATCGGGAAGCCGGTCACCGCCACCCCGGACGGGGCCTTCACCGGTCACGAGGAGGTTGGTGCGGGCCTCGCGAGAGGCGCGCTCGAGCGGCTTCGGTTCCCTCAGAGGGAGATCGACGCCGTCACGACCCTGGTGCGGCTGCACCTGCGCCCTGTGTACTACCGCTCGGAATGGAGCGACGGCGCGGTTCGGCGGCTCGCCCGCGACGCCGGCCCTCTGCTCGAAAGGCTGATGGCGCTGGCGCGCGCCGATATCGCGGCGTCCGCCTATCCCGAACCGGAGAAGCTCGACGAGCTGGCGGCGCGCCTGGCGGGCGTCCTGTCGGAACAGCCGACCCGGATGGCTGCGCCGATCGACGGCGAGGACATCATGCGAGTCCGCGGCCTGGCGCCGGGGCCCGAGGTCGGCCGGATAAAGGACCGCCTGGGCGAGCTGATCATGGACGGGGAGATCGAGCCCACGCGCGAGGCGGTTCTGGCGTACCTGCAGTCACATTCCGACCTCTGAAATTACGATTCACCCTGACTCCGTAGCATCTATGCTGCGAATGGGTACCAGCGGGGGGCTGGGTAAGGGAGGTCCAGATGACGGACATTGGGGTGGAGACGGTCGCGATTTCCGGGAGTAACGGGGGCCCCGACCCCTATGGCATCGAGCCGAAGTCGACGATTCTGGGCCGCGACGACGCGCTGTCAGGCAAGCTCCAGCTAAAGAGCGGCGGCCAGATATTGGGCAACTTCAGCGGCCAGGTCGAGTCCGATGGAGACCTGTGGATCGGCTCCGAAGCCCATGTCGAGGCCGACATCCGCAGCGACAGGTTGACGATCGCCGGGTTCGTGCGCGGCAATATCGTCGCTGCGAGCCGTCTCAAGATCACCAGCACGGGTCGGCTCGAGGGCGATGCCAAGGTCGGTGCGCTGGTGGTGCAGGAAGGTGGCGTACACCACGGGGTGATCAGAGTCCACCCGGAGGGTGTGCCCGATGGTGAGGACAAGATCGTCGTCGACGCGGCCGCGCGGCCGGCGGTGGTCGCGGTCAAGAACGTCCCTAACCCGGTGGGCCGGGTAAGGAAGTTGTGGGGTGAGTTCTTCTAGAGGCCCGTCCGGCACTCCGTCAAGAGCCAACCAACCTGGCGCTTCGCGCGGTATGCGCGCGAAGCGTGATGCCCAAGGTCCCCGTTCGGCCGAGCCAGCCGGCGCGGCCCGCGTTCGCAAGGCATCCCCCGCGCTCGCGAGACTGCGGGCCCAGCCGAGCGCGCCCCTGGCTTCCTCCAGGCCGCGGCCGCGTGGATCCCGGCGCCTGAGCGATGTCCCTTTAAATGAGGATGAGGTCCTGATCGACGCTTTCGATGCCATCCTGGACGGGGTCACCGTGCGCGTGACGGCAGTGCTCGAGCGGACGTGCGTATACCTGGACGGCAGCGGCGATCGCCGGCTGGCCAAGAAGAACGACCTCTGGGTGGAGGCGAGCCGGCTGCCAATCCGGCGGCGCGGCATCAGCTAGGGATTCGGATACGCTACCCGGCGCTATGTCGACGGGGGGTCGTGGCTAGATGGATCAGGAAATGGACCGCAACCTAGCCCTCGAGCTGCTCAGGGTCACCGAGGCCGGGGCCCTGGCCGCCGCTCCACTGCAAGGACGCGGCGACAAGATGGGCGCCGACGGACGCGCTGTCGAGGCCATACGCAGCGCCCTCGCGTCGGTCGACATGAAAGGCACCGTCGTCATCGGAGAGGGTGAGAAGGACGAGGCGCCGATGCTTTACTTCGGCGAAGAGATCGGCAACGGCCTCGAACCCGAGCTTGATGTGGCGGTCGATCCGATCGAGGGGACCAGCCTGACCGCTGCCGGCCTGCCGGGAGCCATCTCGGTCATCGCCCTCGCCGAGCGCGGCACGATGTTCACGACCCATATCCACTACATGCAAAAGCTCGTGGTCGGCCGCCGCGCCAAGGGTGTCATCGACCTGAACATGCCAGTCGAATGGAACCTCATCAGGATCGCCAAGGCGGAGGGCCTGCCGCCGCAAGAGCTGACCGTGGTGGTGCTCGAGCGGCCGAGAAACGATGGCATCATCGCCGAGATCCGGGACGTCGGGGCGCGCATCAAGCTGATACCCGCAGGGGATGTCGGCGGCGCGCTCGAGGCCGCCCTCGAGATGCGGTACGGGATTCACTGCATGATGGGTTCGGGCGGAGCCACCGAAGGGGTCCTGGCTGCATGCGCGATCAAGGCCATCGGTGGTGACATGCAGGCCAAGCTGCTGCTACGCGACGACGATGAGCGCGACCTCGCGATCAAAGAGGGGCATCAACCCGATAAGGTGCTGTCCATCGACAACCTGTGTTCGGGCAACAACATCTTCTTCGCCGCCACAGGAATCACGTCAGGTGAGCTGCTCAAAGGCGTTCGATACGACGTCGTTTACGCCTACACGCAGTCAATGGTCCTGCGCTCCGCCTCTGGAACCATGCGCATCGTGGACGCATACCATCCGATCGACAAGCTTCGAGTCAAAGAGCTGCTGCCCGAGCAGGTGGTAGCGCGTCCTGGTACAGCCTGAGCGCCACCGAAGCCGGGCAGTTCCTGGCTGCCGCCGGCAAGACCTTCACCGTTGAGCAGTGGCGTTGGATCGCGCTGGCGCGAATCCTTTCCCGCCAGCGGCCGACCAATACTGCGATGGAGCAGCTGCTGGATCCGCTGCTTTCGGGTGCTGACGAGTCCATGGTCAACGCTTTCACGAGTGGCTTCAGGGTCACTCAGATCAAGCAGGCGATTGCCAAGGCGCTGCCTGAGCCTGCGGCCGCCGCGGCGCTGGAGTCGGCACAGGTCGTCGCCCTCGCGATCCTGGTGAGGGAGCAGCTGTATCCATTGCAGTTCGCTGCGATCTACCGGCCTTTCGCCACTGTGCTGCCGGGGCCGGGCTACGAGCCTCCGCCTTCAGTCGACCGCCAGATCGCCGCCTTTCTCCAGAAGCTGCCGTCGCTGTCCGGGGAGGCGGAGGCTGAGGTGGCCGCCGTCGCCAAGGTGCTGGGAGAGCCGCCGAAAGCCGTGCCGGCCGTGGGGGCGATTGGAGCCGTGCCCGCCCCACCGACTGACGCGCTCGACCC
Organism: Candidatus Limnocylindria bacterium; assembly: GCA_036569405.1. Lineage (GTDB taxonomy): Bacteria > Chloroflexota > Limnocylindria > QHBO01 > QHBO01 > CF-167. The sequence continues at coordinate 41 of DATCQR010000174.1, read as the reverse complement.
ATCGGGCCTTTATGCAGCGGCCTGGAAGCTGGCGATCGCCA
>DATCQR010000173.1:0-5667 GCA_036569405.1 Candidatus Limnocylindria bacterium | reverse complement strand
CGTCAATCCGGTGGTAGCGGTGGCGCTCGGCGTGGCATTCCGTGGCGAGACGCTCACCCCGCGCTCGGTGTTGGCCGCCGCCCTGATCATCGGTGCCGTGGTGGCGATGGTCAGCGGACGCCCACGCAAGATCGAGGAGGGCGGCCCTTCACCCGAGACGGCGTCTCTCGAGTCGGAGGCCAAGGCCCAGTAGTGTGGCTGCCTGCCGGTGGCTACGATGGCGCCGTGAACCCCCTGGCGACGGTCCGATGCGTCATGGCCGTCGCGGTCTTGACGATATTCGTCGGATGCGCGAGTCCGAGCCCCAGTCTCGTGCCGTCGCCGAGCGCAATCCCGACGCCGTCCCCTTCTCCGACGGCCAGCCCCATCCCCGACGTCACCTTCCCGCTCGCCGTCGTGACCGGCCTCACGAACCTCAAGGCGACGATCACCCTCGACGAGCTTGGCACGCTCGCCAGCGGCGGCCAGCTCGTGGTGCCATGCGAGGTAACCCTGACTCAGCCGGCGATCACGGCGACTGCGCCCTGCGTTGCGGCGAATCAGGTCGCCGTGGACCTTCGCCATGACCAGACGCTCGTTGCGCTGGTGCCGCCGGGCCTTGTCGAGCCGGCGACCAAGGTCCTCTCGATCGCGGGCGACGGGCCGTTCGGGCTCTTCGGACCGGACCTGTTCGGCGACCCAGAGTCCCGAGCGCTTCCGTACCCGATCATGGGTTCGGCGCACCCTTGGGCGCTCGACTCGAGCTGGACCGCATACGACGCCTCGCAGGTCTGGAACCTGACCTCGATCGGGAGCCTGTGCGCTGATCGTGTCGCCGCGTACCAGGCCGTCACCCTTGGCAAGGGCTGGGATTGGCCGTTTAACGGCGGGACGGCGACCTACATGGGCGGGCCGTTCCTCAACCCGAACCCGCCGGCCGGTATCTCGCGATTCCCGATCGTCAAGCCGGTCGAGAGTGCCAACGAGGGGGTCGCCGCGAGCATCAGCAAGCGATCCGACGTCGCCCTCGCGGATCACAAGTGCCCGATCCTGCCTGACGCGCAGTGGGTGCCGAACCAGACCGGCCCGCCGAGCCTGGCGGTGCCTGAGGCGGTCCTGACCAGGTGGGATAACTTCCTGGGCATCGACGCCGTGTTCCTCGCGGCCGACCATCAGAGCGATCGGGGCGTCAACGGCATCAGCTCCACGCTCAAGATCCTCGACGCCCATGGCCTTCCGCACACCGGCCTCGGCATGAACCTCGACCAGGCCCTCGAGCCCGCGTACGTCGAGGCTGCCGGGCTGAAGATCGCGTTCGTCTCGTGGAACGAGGTGACGGGCCCCGCCCACGCCGGGCCGACCACGCCGGGCGTCGCCTGGCTCGAGCAGGCGAACGTCGACGCCGCCGTTGGCAAGGCGCGTGCCGCCGGAGCCGACCTGGTCATCTGCGACCCCCAGTGGTGGGGCGGGGACGAGTATCACCCGGACCTGTGGGCGTCGCAGCTCGCGGCCGTGCACTGGATGGACGGGGCCCGCTGCGACCAGATCATCGGCGGCGGCCTGCATATCGCGGGGGGCATCTTCCTCGGCGTGACCCAGTACGGTCTCAGGCTCATCGACGCGGGACCGGGCAACTACATGTACGGGCAGCCGTGGTGGCAGCAGACGCAGGAGGGGGTCATCCTCGACATGACCTTCCGCGGCACGACCCTCGTGAATGTGCGCCTTCGCCCCTACGTCATGATCCTCAACGCCCGCCCGGCCCTCACCGACCCGGAGGGCGACGGCCACTACGTCCTCGAGCGAGTCTGGAAGGCTTCGGAGGTCGCTTACTAGCCGGACCCGCCGCAGACGCGCACCCCCGACCCGCGTAGAATCGCCCTCCCATGACTCGCCAAGGCGCATCGGACCCGATCGGCTTCGGCTCCGGGATCTCGGACGACCATAAGGACGGGATCCGCTGGGTCGACTATTCGAACATCAGCTGGAACCCGGTCTTCTGCAAGCGCTGCGACATCTGCGTCGAGATCTGCCCCAAGAACACGCTCGTCCTGCGCAACGACGCCATCATCGAGGAGCAGGACTGCATCCTGTGCGGCCTCTGCGAGCGGTACTGCCCCGACCTCGCCATCGAGATGCTGCCGGAGGCGGTCGCTGCCCACGCGGCACGAGAGAAGGGCACGTGACCGCCCGGTCTCGTTGTCAGCTCCTTGCCAGATTCACATCGCGTGACCGTGACACGGGCGAACCGCCCTCACGTGTGCCAGATTCACACCAGATGACCACGGAGACCGTTTGACGTGCCAAATTCACACCGTGGCGCCCATTTGGCGGGAGCCCGGCCCGGTCCCATCGCTTCACGCCCGCCACGCGTGAATTTGGCACGAATCCCGTTGCCGGGCGTGAAGACGACAGCCTCAGGCCGATGCGGAAGCTGACCCAGGGCAACGAGGCGGTCTTCCGCGGAGCCATCGCGGCGGGTGCCAGCTACTACGCGGGGTACCCGATCTCCCCGTCCACCGAGATCCTCAACGTCGCCTCCGGCTGGGCGGCCGAGCATCCGGAGTTCCGGTTCCTCCAGGCGGAGGACGAGATCGCCAGCGCGAACGCCGTCATCGGCGCGAGCCTTGCCGGGGCGAAGGCGTTCACCGCCACCAGCGGGCCTGGCTTCAGCCTGATGCAGGAGGCGGTCGGCTACGCCCAGAAAGTGGGCGTGCCCTGCGTCTTCGTGAACGTGCAGCGGGTCGGCCCGGCGACCGGCATGCCGACCATGCCCGGCCAGGGCGACATCATGCAGGTGCGTTACGGCAGCACCGGCGACTACACCCCGATCGCCTTCTACCCGAACGGGGTCGAGGAGGCGTTCCGCGTGACCGTCCAGGCCTTCAACGCCGCGGAGCAGTCGCTCTCACCGGTGGTGGTCCTGTCCGACACGTTCGTGGCGCACCTCAACGAGGTGGTGGACCTCGACGAGGTCGCAGCCAGCGTCGAGGTCGCGGAGCGCACGCTCGTGCCGCTCGGCAGGCACGAGGCGGGCAAGCCGCGCTTCTTTGCGGGCGTGGTCATGTACGAACAGGGGCCGAACGCGGGAGAGCCGGCCACCGCCGACGCCGATGAATACCTGCGCCAGTACTACGACGCGAAGCATCGGCACACCGAGGTCGCCAAGCGGTATGCGCTCTACGAGCATGGCTGGAACGCTGACGCGAAGGTGCTGATCGTCTGCTACGGCATCGTCAGCCGGGTCGCCTCGCCGCTCTCCACGGAGTACGCCCTGTTCCGCCCGATCCGGATCCACCCGATGCTCAGCGAGGAGCTGCGCGCCATTGCCGATCGCTATGAGCAGGTCGTGTGCATCGAGGCGAACGATGGGCAGTATGCCGACATGGTCGAGCTGGCATTGCATCGCGAGGTCAAGCGCGTCCCCCTGCTCGGCGGGCGGATCAGCTTGGAAGCGGTGCGCGACGGGCTCGACCGCGTGCTCGCTGGCGGTTCCTCGGAGCCGCCGATCCCGGCTGCTCCCACCGAGGCGGTCGAGCGCTCGCCGCTGGGGATCGGCTGATGCCGACGCCTCAGTCACGCATGTCGTCGCCAAATCGCAACCTGGTTGTCGCTACCGAGCGACCAATGCCAATTGGTCGCCAGATCACATTGAGACTGCTCTTAGGCGACAGGAGCTGCCCGTCCGCCTTGTCGCGGCCAATTATTCGTGCTCAGCACAGCGACCTGCGCCGGCGCGAAGAGCAATCGACCACGCCTAGGGCCAGCCAGGTTGCGATTTGGCAACTGCGGGCGGCCGCGGAGCGATCGGCCAGTGCCTGAGGCGCCCTTCGCCGAGCTCGGCTTCAAGCGGCACCTGAAGGTCGACCTTTTCCCGACCATCTGGTGCCCGGGCTGCGGCATCGGCACGATCATGATCGAGCTGGCGATGGTCCTCGACGAGATGGGCCTGGACGAGACGAACACGATCCTGGTCACAGGCATCGGCTGCACCGGCCGGATGGGCAGCTACATGAAGTTCGAGAGCGTCTACACGCTCCACGGCCGCACCCTGCCGGTCGCCGAGGCCATCAAGGCCGTTCGGCCGGAGATGCACGTGGTGGTGGTGGCGGGGGACGGCGACACGGCCAGCATCGGCGGCAACCACCTGATCCACGCCATCCGCCGCAACGCACCGCTGACCGTCCTGTGCAACAACAACGAGATCTACGGCCTGACCGGCGGGCAGACCGGCCCGACCACCCCGACCGGCACCAAGACCCTCTCCTCGCCCGCGGGCAACCCGAACACACCGATCAATCTGCAAGGCCTGGTCCGATCATCCGCGCACGCGCTGTACGCCAAGACGACGGTCTACCACCAGCTCCACATGCGCAACGCCATCCGCGAGGCGATCGAGCACCCGGGCTTCAGCTTCGTCGATATCACCAGCCAGTGCATCGAGAACAACGGGCGACGCATCGGCTTTGCAAGCGCCAACGACATGCTCAACTTCTACCGCAAGACCTACAAGCGTGCCGCCAAGGACGCCGAGCACCTCAACCCCTTCGAGATCGGGATCCTGGCCCCGCGACCGGCCGATGCGGTCAGCACCAACGGGAATGGCGCAGGAACCACCAGCACGCCCGAGCGCCCGGCGGATCTGCCTTCGCAGCCCCCTGGACCGATGGCGTCCGCGACCGAGTCACCCGGCGCGTTGGAGTCCACCGGGGCCGCTCTGCCGACGAGCGACGACGACAAGGCGCGGCGGCGAGCCGAATCCCAGGAGCGGGCTGCGGTCATGGCTCAGCTGTCCGCAGAGGTCAAGCTGGCGGTCGCGAAGAAGGAGCTGACCCTGACCGATGCGCTGACGCAGGCGGGTATCCCGATCCCCGAGTGGCTGCGAACCGGCGCGAGTGCCCCTTCCGGCGCGCCCGTGGCGTCAGGCGAGGTGCAGATCAGCGCCACCGGCCAGGATCCGCACACGGAGCGGCAGCCGACCGAGCTCGATGCGCAGAAGGCGGAGGCGGCGGTAGAGGTCGATCCCCGCGAGGCAAAGCGCGCAGAGGCGCAGCGCAAGCTGGCCCTTATGCAGCGCCTTCCCTCCGACGTGAAGCTGCGGGTCGCCAAGGGAGAGATCACCCTTGCCGACGCGCTGCGGGAGGCCGGCATCGACCCCGAGTCGATCGGGTGACGACGCGCATCGCGCTCGACGGCGTTGGTGGGCAGGGCGTGCGCGTCATCGCCGGGGTGCTCGGCGCGCTGCTGGCCCGCATGGGCAAGCAGGTCACCGTGCTGTTCGACTACGACTCCAGCGTGCGCGGCAGCATGTCGGACGCCTTCGTCATCTTCGACGACGCACCGATCGCCAATCCGGTGGTCGAGGAGGCGGACATCATGCTCAAGCTGGCCGACAAGGGGCACCTGCGCATCAGCGGCCGCAAGGTCGTGACCGACCTGGGCCTGGGCCGACCCGGCGACGAGCAGATCCCGTTCGCATCACTCGGCTCGGAGCACTTCGGCAAGGAGCTGTTCGGCAACATGATCGCGTTGGGCCGGCTCCTTCGCCTGGCGGAGATCGACTTCGACGATGCGGCGATCCGCGAATCGCTCCCGCGTCGCTACCAGGACGAGAACGTGGCCGCGATCCGCTTCGGCTACCAGCTCACCCCCGAGGAGATCGCGCGACTGGCGGCCGCCGCCCCACCG
>DATCQR010000172.1:0-2840 GCA_036569405.1 Candidatus Limnocylindria bacterium | reverse complement strand
GGTCAATCGCTGCCCGTACGGCAGACACTGCGCCGTGGCCACGCGCACGCCTGGAACGACGCTGCCGAGGCGATCAAGGAACTCCTCGAGCAGCCTTGTCTTGCCGGTCCCCGCCGGTGCGATCACGCTCACGAGGTACGGGCGTCGCTCCGCAAACGTCCGGCGCGCGACGAGCAGCAACTGATCAAGGTCCGCCTCGCGTCCAACCAGGGGAATCCGCTGAACAGCGGCCTTGGCGGCGCCGAGCACCGGGAGCGCGGTAACCGCGCCCACCTTCCCCTTGACCATCAGCTCCATCGGCTCGCCGAACGAGAAGGCCTGGCCGGCGGCATGCGCGCTGCGTGGCGTGACGAGCAGCTGCCATGGTTCGGCGGCCTGCTGCAGTCGGGCGGCAACATTCACCGCATCCCCGGTCACGATGAAGTTGCCGTCGGACCGTTCGCGGCTCGCCATCACTTCGCCGGTGTTCAGGCCAAGCCGGATGGGGAGCCGATCGCCGAGGACAGGATCAGCCTTGACCCGATCTCGAAGCTCGAGGCCGGCGGCGATCGCACGTCGAACGTCATCGTCGTGGGCCTGTGGGATGCCGAAGATGGCGAGTGCCGCATCGCCGATGAACTTCTCGAGCGTCCCGCCATGATTGGCGGTGACCTCACTGGCGATCCCGTAGAAGCGCGAGAGGAGCGCGCGCAGATCCTCGGGGTCCATTCCGTCGCCCAGCGAGGTGGATCCGACCACGTCGGCGAACAGGACGGTCACCAGGCGGCGCTCCTCGGCCATGGCGGCCATGGTACCGACCCGCCGCTACGATGAAGGGGTGCCAAGCTACGACCCATCGACCGCGCTCGTGGTGGTCGACGTCCAGAACGACTTCGCCGATCCAGCCGGCAGCCTCTACGTGCGGGGCGGAGAAGAGGTGGTGTCGCGGATCAACGACGAGATTCGGCTGGCGTCGAGCGATGGTGCCTGCGTGGTCTACACGCAGGACTGGCATCCGCCGTCGACTCCGCACTTCGCCAAAGATGGCGGCGTCTGGCCGGTGCACTGCGTCGCTGAGACGTGGGGCGCCGAGCTGCACCCCGGGTTGGTGGTGGCCGGACCCAGCGTCCGCAAGGGGAGCAACGGGGAGGACGGCTACTCGGGCTTCACGATGCGCGACCCTGACTCGGGCGAGGATCGTCCAACCGAGCTCGCGGGGCTGCTGACAGACCAGGGAGTGACGAGGGTTGTCGTCGGCGGGCTCGCGACCGACTACTGCGTGCTGGGCACGGTCCTCGACGCGCGCCGGCTCGGCTTCGAGACTGTCGTGCTGACGGGGGCAGTGGCGGCTGTCGAACAGACCCCCGGCGATGGGGAGAACGCCCTGGCGCAGATGGCCGAGGTGGGTGCGCAGCTCGACTAGCGGGCCGTGGTCATGAACGGCGCCGCGCCCAGGTGAAGGTTGCAACCCCCGCGAGCACCGCCACGAATCCGAGGACGATCCAGGTCCGATCCGCGGTCATGAAGCTGCGCGGCGCGAACGGCAGGTTCAGCCCCTGCGCGATCCACACCGCACCGCCGAGGGCGAGCAGCAGGCCGAGCACAGCAGCAACCGTTCGCATGCCCGTCAGGATAGCCGGATCGGGCCGAATTTGACCTCTTGCGTGGGGGAAATCTGTCGGTATACTCGGCCGAAGTCGGGCCGCATGAGAGCGGCGCCAGCAGCTTTCCCTCCCCCTCCCACCACGTCCGTCGTCGGCTCACGGGGTAGCGGCAAGACCCGTGGCCGGCGCTGATCGAGGCGTAGACGCCCGACGTGGCAACTCTATGTGGGAGGGTCCTCGTGGCGTACAGCGACCAGGTGCTCAGCTGCGCTGACTGCGGAATCGAATTCGTCTTCTCCGCGTCCGAGCAGGAATTCTTCGCGCAGAAGGGATTCACCTCTGCGCCCAAGCGCTGCTCCTCGTGCCGAGCCCAACGGCGCGCCACGGGCGGCGGCGGCAGCTACGCCGCGAGCAGCGGCGGTGGGTATAACGGGGGCGGGGGCTACAGCCGTGGACCGCGTGAGATGTTCGACGCTGTCTGTGCCCGATGCGCCAAGGACACGCAGGTGCCGTTCCGCCCGACCGGCGCGCGCCCGGTCTACTGCAGCGATTGCTTCCGGCTGATGCGCGGGTAGTCCCACATCGGCCTTGCGGCCGGCCGAGGCGGCGTCCCGATTGCGGGGTGCCGCCTCTTCATTTTTCGCCGCGCCGATCGGTCCCTATGATGGTCCCGACATGGACGATCGAGCATCCTGGGCCGAGCTCGCTGCACAGCTCCGCGTCGACTCGATCCGCTCCAGCTCGGCGGCCGGCTCCGGGCACCCGACCAGCTCCATGTCGGCTGCCGACCTCATGTCCGTGCTGCTGTCGAAGTACCTGCACTACGACTTCGATGCGCCCGAGGATCCGCGCAACGACCATCTGATCCTGAGCAAGGGTCACGCCTCGCCGCTGCTGTACGCCGCTTACAAGGCGGCCGGCGCCATATCTGACGCCGAGATGCTCACCTTCCGCAAGGCCGGCAGCCGAATCGAGGGCCACCCGACCCCGGTCCTGCCGTGGGTCGACGTGGCCACCGGCTCGCTTGGACAGGGGCTGCCGATCGCGGTCGGGGTGGCGCTCGCGGGTAAGCAGCTGGATCGTCTGCCATACCGGGTCTGGTGCCTGTGCGGCGACTCGGAGATGGCGGAGGGCTCGATCTGGGAGGCGTTCGAGTCGGCGGCCTTCCACGGCCTGGCCAACCTGACCGCCATCATCGATGTGAATCGGCTGGGCCAGACCGGCGAGACGATGCATGGCTGGGACCTGGATCTGTTC
>DATCQR010000171.1:0-4264 GCA_036569405.1 Candidatus Limnocylindria bacterium | reverse complement strand
CTCGTTGAGAGGTTGGCCGGGCGGCACCACACAGCAGTGGGGCAAGGTCGGGGCCGCCGCGGGAGTCTACGGCCCGCCTTCCTGCCGTGTCAAGCCGATTCCGCGGGGCCTGGATCGCGAGGGTGATCCTCATCCGCCTCTGGCTCGTGGGGCTCGTTGTCATCGAGACCATCCTCTTCGGAGCGATCCGGCGGCGCCCAGCCTGATGGGTCGGAGTCCCGGCCGACGGGACGCGCGGCCGCTCGCCGAGCGGTGAAGAAGCCGCGCCCGAAGAGGGCAAAGGCCGCGGCGCCGAGCGAGACGACCAGGCCGATCGCCAGCTTGAGGCTGTCGGCGCTGAGCAACTGGCCCCGGTCGCCCTGCGGCGGATCGGGGAACTTGAAGGCGTAGTTCCATGGGGCAAGCGCGCGAGCGGCGTTGATGTACCAGTCCGGCATGGCCAGCGCCGATCCGAGCGGGAATATCAGCAGCCCGGCGATCACAGCCAGCACGAGGAAGGCGATCGCGAGGGACCGGTAGGCCCACGACCGCAGCCCCACATCCACCAGGTAGGCCACCCCGATCATGGCGATCAGGACCGCCGTGAAGTAGTGGTAGTGGAAGGTGGCTCGCTCGATGCGGGTCCAGGGCAGGTACTGGAACGCGAAGGCGGCGACGATCAGGGTGAGCGCCAGCGATCGGTGACGCCAGGCCTGCACCGCGCACCACCCGATGGCCGGGATGCCGGCCCAGAACAGGATCGGGTTGCCGCCGTTGTAGATGACCGCCATCAGCCGGTCGTCGTAGGAGTGGCTGTAAAACCAGACCGGCTTCAGGTCGAGCGGCCAGCTCCACCACGGTGAGGCAGCCGGGTGCCCGGCCTGCAGGCCGAAGTGATACCCGAACATCTGCGACTGCATCTCGTCCAGCGACCAGCCGTAGCCGGGGCCCAGGTGCTGGGTCGCGATCCCGTGCCCCAGCTCCAGGTATGGGATGTAGGCGATGAAGTACACCAGCAGCGGCAGCACCAGCAGGCAGGCGACGACCCACGGCCAGGCGAAGCCACCCAGCTCGCCGGGGATGTACCAGCGCCGGTCGCTGGCCGGAGTCCGCAGTGAGCGCACCGCGCGGGCCGCCAGCAACAGGCCCGCAACGGCAAGCATGATCCAGGCCGGCCAGGCGGCCTGGGCACCGCGCGCCAGGAAGGCGAAGATGAACTCGACGGCGCTGCGCGGTTCACGGCCGTCCACGGTGGAGTAGGCGATCGCGAAGGCAAGGCCGATGCCGCCGCCCACTATCCCGATCGGCGGCAGCGCCAAGATGTCCTGCGGCGACAGCCGGATCGGCCGCCGCCAGACCAGCAGGAGCGCCAGCACGAGCGCCAGGATGCAGACGACCAGGAATGGCCAGGGCGCTCCGAAGCCCGCAACGATGGTGAGGAAGGCGATCCCCGCCACCAGCAGGAAGCGGCCGAACTCGGATCGGGCCAGCACCAGCACCCACAGGCCGATGAGGGCATACCAGCCGACCCACTTGGTCGCCGCGGCCAGCCCGATCATGACCCCGACCAGCGGGAGCACCCACCAGGCGCTGCGCGCCCAGCGCCCCGACCAGATCTGCCAGAAGAGCGCATAGCCCGCCACGATGAAGGTGGCCGCGTAGATGTCGTTCATGGCGATCCGGCTCATGACGTAGCTCATCCCGTCGAAGGCCACGAACACGGCCGCCAGCACGGCGATCCGTCGGCGCGAGAAGAGGGTCGCGGCGAACAGGTAGATGATCCCGACCAGGGCCGCTCCAAAGACGATGCCCGCAATGCGCCAGGCGAACGCATTCGAGCCGGCATCGATCGACGCCAGGCGTCCGCCATCGCCCAGGTCGGTGGAGACGAGGAGCAGCTCGTGGTCGTCGCCCTGGGAATCGTCCGAGATGTCGAAGCCCATCGCCAGGGCCTTGCCGGGGAGCACGGTGGTGTCGAAGGTGGCGAAGCCTGCGCTCTGCGTCCCGCCGTTGCCGAGCGGCTGGACGGCCCACACGACCGGTTGACCGGTTCGCTCCTCGATCCCCGCGACGTAGACGATGTTGGCGACCCGCTGCCAGCCGATCGCCGTCGCGGCGCCCGGAAGCGGGACCGTGTCGATCAGCTTCACGCTCTCGTCGAAGACGCTGAGCCCACCCTTGACCGGTCCGTGCTCGTCGTCAGCGGGCAGCGGGCCGACGGGCACCCAGATCTGCAGGCTCTTGCCGCTCCCCTGCACCAACAGCGGACCCGCCGGAGCCGACGGAAGTGGAATCACGCCATCGCTGCCTGCCACGTCGGTCGCGGGCTTCAGCGTCGCGCCGTCGAGCACGATCAGCCCGGAACCCGCCTGGTCGACGGCCACCACCCGTGGGTCGGCAACATCTCCCGATCCCCCGGGCACGTAGCCAACCCCGGCCGCCACCAGCTCGGTGCTCGCCAGCTCGACGCCTGTCTTTCGCTCGACCTCGACGATCCCGTTGGGGCCGGCGAAGAGGATCACGGTCTGGCTGTCCGGAATGACGATCTGAGTCACGCCGGCCAGGCCGGTGTCGATCTGCCCGATGCCGGGCGGTGGCCCGCGCTCGCCAAGCTGGCCGAGGAACGCCTTCAGGTCGTACGAGGAGACCGCTCCGCCCGATGCGAGACCCACAAGCAGGCGGTTGTCGTCCTCGTCATACGCCAGGCTGGCAACCGGGCCTTCGGCGCTCCAGGATGCGACCTTCTTGCCGGTCAGCACCTCGCGTGCCGTGATCACCTCGTCCCCGGCCGAAGTGAAGACGATCGACTCGGGTCGGGTCTGGGCCGTTCGCTGGGGAGCCACCGCCATGGCCGTGGCCGGGGCGTCGAGATCGGTTCCGCCGACGACCTTGTTCGGGTCGGCCAGCACGATGCCGGCGGCGATCAGGTACTTCGCCAGCGGCGGGTGGGTCCATTCGTAGGTGTCGCGTGTCCAGCCCTCCTGCCAGTCGGCCAGCCACTCGGTCGCGGAGCGGGCGTGGTAGACCTCGTCGAAGTGGGTGTGCCGTGGGATTTCGAGGCGCCACAGGCGGAAGAAGAACGCGACAAGGACGATGGCCACCAGCAGGACCAGGTCGAGCCGATCCAAGCGTCGGGGCGGGTCCTCGCGGTAGGACGGGTCGCGGCGCAGCCAGGCGGGAAGGCGCGACTTCCGCGGCTCCGGGACGCCGGCGAGCACGATCGCGGACGCTGGGCGCGGGGGCGCCACCTCGACTGGAGCGGGCACCTGCGAGACCCCTTCTTCGCGCACGCCCAGTGCCATCGTCGCCGCCCGGGTCAGGAGCCAGGCCATGGCGATCACGATCATCAACGACAGTAGGTAGATCCCCGTGTCGTTGAAGACGATTGAGGCGACGACCGGGTCGCGCGCCATCGGCAGCCTGCCGATACCGGGATTCATGGGATGGTCGCCGCCCGCGAACGAGAAGTCGGTGGTGTACAGCCAGTACACGTTCGCGAAGAACGAGAGGGTCAGCACGGCGTAGATGACCGCCCACTTCCACGACCGGGCAACCAGAGGAGCCGCCAGGGCGAGTGCCGGGAAGAGGTAGCGCTCGTGGACGCGGGTCGGCAGCGCGAAGAAGGCGACGGCGAGGACCAGCGCCCCCACCAGCAGGCCGGCGGGGTCGTCGCGCCTGGCGACGGTCCACAGTGCGACCAGGGCGGCGAGGCCGAACAGCAGGGCGCCGACGAGCTGCCAGCTGATCGGGGTCGAGCCGAGGGTGAAGGCCACGCCCGATCCATCAGCGCAGGTGGGCGGGAGGGAGTCGCACCCCCATCGGTACACGTCGCCGAGGCCCGTCAAGGGGTTGCGCCACAGGTTGAAGGCGTTGACCGTCAGGCCCTTGTAGGTGTTGCTCGCCGCGATGAAGCGGTCGACCAGGCTCAGCGTCGGATCGGCAGGGGCCCAGATGGCGAGGCGGAACGGGAGGATCAGCAGGACCAGGGTGCCGAGGCCGGTCGCGAGCGAGGTGAGGACCCTGATCGGGTCCGCCCGGCCCGCCAGGTCGGGGTCTGACGAGCGGCCGAAGACATGGCGCTTGATGCCGACCACGGCGACGAGCGGGATCAGGAAGCCGAACTGGAACTTGACCAGCATCCCGAGCACCGCACCCGCCGCGGCGGCCTCGGTCCAGCCGCGGGCGAGCATGTACAGCGTCGCGAGCAGTACCAGCGTCCCAACCGAGTCGACCTGGCCCCAGACGGCGGAGTCGAAGATGGTTCCGGGGTTGAAGAGGTAGATGA
>DATCQR010000170.1:0-4272 GCA_036569405.1 Candidatus Limnocylindria bacterium | reverse complement strand
GAGGAGGCGCGCCTCACGCCGGCGGCGCTCGAGGCGCTGGCGGTGGTGGCCTACCGCCAGCCGTGCACCCGCGGCGAGGTGGAGAGAGTGCGCGGCGTCGACTCCGACTACGTGCTCCGATCCCTCCTGCATCGGCGGCTGCTGGTCGAGATGGGCCGGAGGGACACTCCCGGCCGTCCGATCCTGTACGGGACCACCTTCGCCTTCCTGGAACGCTTCGGGCTCACTTCCCTCGACGACCTGCCTCCCATCGAGGATGGCAGCGCACCCACGCTGCTGGCTGCCGAGGAGCAGGAGCCGGTCGATGCCGACTGAGCGGATCCAGAAGCTGCTGGCGCGCAGCGGCGTGGCCTCGCGGCGCGGGGCCGAGCTCCTGATCGCGGCAGGCCGTGTCACGGTCAATGGGAGGACAGCACGACTGGGCGACGCCGCCGATCCCGCAGCGGACCGGCTGGCCGTCGACGGAGCGCCCTTGCCGGCCGCGTCGCAGACCGTCCACTACGCGGTGCACAAGCCGATCGGGCTCCTCTCGTCGGCGCACGATGAGCGCGGCCGTCGCTCGGTCGTCAGCCTGGTCGACGTCGACACTGATGCGCATCTCTGGCCGGCGGGCAGGCTGGACGTGGATTCCGAGGGCCTGATGGTGCTGACGAACGACGGCGACTGGGCCAACCGCGTCCTCCACCCGCGTTACGGGGTCGAGCGCGAGTACGCGGCGCTGGTCGATCCCGTTCTGACGCCCGACGACATGGATGCGCTCGTGGCAGGGGTCGAGCTCGACGACGGGCCTGCGCGACTCCTGGCGATCCAGCTTGCACCGCCCCCGCCGGAGGTGACCCGATCCACCCCCGAGCGCGGTCGCTGGCTGCGGCTGCGAGTGGGTGAGGGTCGCAAGCACGAGGTCAGGCGTCTCTTCGCCGCCGGCGGCTATCGCGTCGAACGGCTGGTGCGGACGCGCCTCGGGTCGCTGTCGCTGGATGGCCTGCGCGAGGGCGAGTGGCGCGCCCTGCGCCCGGCCGAGGTGGAGGCGATGGCGGGCGCTCGACCGAAGGTCCGGGCCGCCGACCCGCGCAAGCCGCTCACGGTCGCCATCGATGGGCCCTCCGGCTCCGGCAAGAGCACCGTCGGGTATGCAGTGGCGCAGCGCATCGGTGCAACCTTCGTGGACACCGGCCTCATGTACCGGGCCCTGACGCTCGCAGCCCTCGAGCGCGGCGTGGACCCCGATGACGGGGAGGCGCTGGGTCGCCTGGCCAGGGAGGTGCGGATCGAGGTTCGGCGCCCCCGGCACGAGCAGACTGATCGCCGCGAGACAGTGCTGCTTGACCGGCGAGACGTGACCAGGGAGGCCCGCACGCCGCAGGTCGACCGCGTCGTCTCGTCGGTCAGCCGCCACGCAGCCGTCCGTGACGCGATGCTGCATGTCCAGCGAGGCGCGGCGCGACGCCGAGACACGGTGATGGTGGGCCGCGACATCGGCACCGTCGTCCTGCCCGACGCTACGCTGAAGGTGTTCCTGACCGCCGCCGCGGCGGTGCGTGCCGCGCGGCGCGCCGCCGAGATGGGGCGGCCGGATCGTCTCGATCGCTACCTGGCCGAGATCGAGGAGCGCGACGCGGCGGACATCGGCCGCGAGGTGGCGCCGCTGCGCAAGGCGCCCGGGGCGCTGGTGCTCGACACCGGGGACCTGGACGTCGACCCCTGTGTGGACGCCATCGTGGGGCACCTGCCGCCCCAGCAGTCCGGGCCATGAGCACCTGGTTCTACTTCCCCGGCGCGGTGATGACCGGGTGGGTGAAGTGGCTGCTCGGTGGCGGCCGGGTCGAGGGCCTCGCGAACGCTCCACGCTCGGGCCCGTTCATCATGGTCAGCAACCACGCCTCCAATTTCGACCCGCCCCTGATCGGCGCCGCGATCGGGCGTCACATCGGTCGCCCGATCCACTTCATGGCCAAGGAGGAGATCAATGGCTGGCCGCTGATCGGCTGGCTGGCCCGCGGGGCGGGCGTCTTCTTCGTGCGCCGTGGTCAGGGAGACCGGAGCGCGCAGCGGCTCGCCCTCGAGCACCTGGCCGCCGGCCGCCCGATCGGGATCTTCCCGGAGGGGACCCGCTCGCGAACCGGGGTCTTGCGAGAGCCGAAAGCGGGGGTCGCGCTGCTCGCCATGCGGAGTGGCGCGCCGCTCCTGCCGGTCGGGATCAGCGGCAGCGGCAAGATCTTTCCCGGGCGCAGCCGATGGCCGCACCGCACCCGCGTCGACATCCGCATCGGGAAGCCATTTCGGCTCCCGCACCAACCCAGCGGGCGACTCGACCGCGACGCGCTGACGGACGGGACGGAGCGGATCATGCGGGAGATCGCGGCGCTCCTGCCCGAGTGGCAGCAGGGTCGATATCGGCCCGGCCCGATAGACTTGGGGAATGAGCACAGCCGTTCGACCTGAGGTCCGCATCGCCGAGCGTGCCGGCTTCTGCTACGGCGTTCGCCTGGCGATCGACAAGGCCAAGCACGCGCGCGACGAGGGCAAGGAGGTCACCACCCTCGGACAGCTGGTGCACAACCCCGGCATCAAGGCCGACCTCTCCGACCGCGGCATCCGCACGGCAGACCTCGCCGACCAGGTCGAGGGCGGAACCCTCGTCATCCGCGCCCACGGGGTTCCCGCCAACGAGCTGGAGCGGGTGCGCGGCAAGCCGGAGCTCGAGGTGATCGACGCCACCTGCACCTGGGTCCTGCAGTCGCAGAAGGCGGCCCGCGAGCTCGCCGCTGCCGGCTACACCGTGTGCATCATCGGTCACGAGGACCATCCCGAGGTGAAGGGCGTGCGCTCGTATGCCGGCGAGGGACACGTGGTCGTGGACGACATGGATCGATCCACCTGGGAGCGGGTGCCGCATACCAAGAAGATCGGGGTCCTGTCGCAGTCGACGATCCTCCCCTTCAAGCTCGAGGAGTTCGCCGCATTCTGCCTCCGACGCTGCCACGACCTGCGCGTCGTCAACACCGTGTGTCCGGTGACGCTCACGCGCCAGGCCGATTCGGTGGTGCTGGCCGCCGAGGTGGATGCCATGATCGTGGTCGGCGGCAAGAACAGCAGCAACACCAAGGAGCTCGCCGTCAAGTGCGCCGAGGTGTGCCCCGCCACGGTCCACGTCGCCGACGCCGACGAGCTCGAGGCCGAGCACGGCGAGTGGGTGCGCGGCAAGGCGCGGATCGGGATCACCGGCGGGACCTCGACCCCCGAAGTCGACCTCGAGGAGATCCGCGACCGGATCTACGCCCTGACCGCCGCCTGACCGCTTCACGGCCGGCCAGCGGACCTGGCTATGGCGGCCCGGACTACGTTCGACGCGGAATGGCAGTTTGCCAGTCGTCCCTAGTCCACTGGGGGCATCAACCGACTCATTCAACGCCAATGGGTCTTTCCTAGTCCCCTGTGCCATCGGCCGATTGGGGTTCAAGCCGATGATGATTCTGGGGAAGGAAGAGGATGCCGTCGGCACCCAACGGTGAGCCGCTGCGGATCGAGGCCCAGACGGCTCGAGAGCTTGCCGGCAGCGCGGTCCTGAAGGTCAGCAGCAGGTCACCGACCAGGCGGCGGGACCGCCGCGTACCGGGCACCGCAATGACGAGGCGCACAGCCTGACCGAATTGCTCGACCAGCGCCGCCCGTTTGAGCTGTGCCGCGCGCAGCTGGGCCTGCAGGTCGACGAGCCCCCGCTCGACCTCGATGTGGATCGATTCGTGGGGACCGCGGAGGACGAGATCGGCCGCGCGTCGGTCTCGAAGGCCCACGGGCTGCTCGACGCTCGGATGCCACGAAGGATGGGCGTCAGTAACGATGGCCTGAACGGCCTGGAGCTGCCCGCGATCCCGGAGTCGGACGCCGTCCGCGGGAAAGAGCCTGAGGCTGAGCTCGTGGCCGGTCGCTGAAGCGAGCGCGCAGGCGGTCGACCACTCAATCCGCCGGGTCGCACGTTCGGCCCTGCTGACCACGGACTGGCTGACACCGGCGAGGCGCGCCAGTTGCGCCTGGGTTAGACCGGCGGTGGTGCGGGCAATGCGCAGCTCAGACCCGAAGCGATGGGAGAGTTGACCGGCCCGGGCACGGCCGAGGCCGGCGTGCCGGGTCGTCCGTACCGCCATCCCGCAACCATGCGCGACGGGCGCTTACCAGCCGATGACCCAGCGCTTAGCTCGCTAGCGACTCGGCTGGCTCGAGGAGGCGCCGCAGCCGGCGTCGCAGCAGCTTGTACGAGAGGTGCCGCTGCGC
>DATCQR010000169.1:0-9786 GCA_036569405.1 Candidatus Limnocylindria bacterium | reverse complement strand
TGGCACGCTCGAACCTGCATTCCCTGACCGCGCTCGGTGCATCGGTATGGGTGGCCGGGCCGCCCGCGTGGGTCGCAGGATTCGAGGGCTGGCCGGGGGTCACCGTCGCAAACCGGCTGGAGGAGGCCCTGGCCGATGCCGATGCGGTGATGGCGCTGCGCATCCAGCTCGAACGCGACGCGGGAGGCGGCGTCACCTCGCTCCGGGAATACACGGCCGAGTGGGGTCTCGACGAGGCCCGCATGAGCCTGGCGAGTCCGGGTGCGCTGCTCCTGCATCCCGGCCCGACCAACGAGGGAGTCGAGATCACCGCGGACCTGGCAGCGGGCAAGCGCAGCCTGATCGGGACGCAGGTTGCAAACGGCGTCCCGATCCGCATGGCGGTCCTCTCCCTGCTGGCCAGATGAGCCGATTCGGGTCGCTCAGGAACCCGGCCGCGACGTTTCTGCTGAGCGGGGCGCGGGTGATCGATCCGTCAGCCGGGGAGGATGAGGTTCGCGACCTGGCTGTGGTCGAAGGGCAGCTGGTCGAACCCGCCGCGCTTCCCCCCGACGCACCGCGCCTCGACGGAAGCGGCCTGGTGGTTGCGCCGGGATTGTGCGACCTGCACGCCCATCTGCGCGAGCCTGGCCTGGAGCGGGCCGAGACGATCGAGAGCGGCGCACGAGCCGCGGCTCACGGCGGTTTCACGACCATCTGTGCCATGCCGAATACCGATCCGCCCGTCGACGATCCCGAAGGCGTGAGCCGGGTGCTGGAGCGGGCGAGCGGGGCGGCGTGCCGCGTGCGCGTGATCGCCGCAGCCACCCGCGAGCGTGGCGGTGAACAGCCGACGGATCTCGCGGCGTTGGCCCCGCTCGGCATCGCAGGCGTGAGCGACGACGGGAGCGCCGTCAGCTCCGAACGCGCGGCGCGTGACCTCCTGGCGCGCCTCGCCCCATTTGGCCTGCCGCTGATCGAGCATGCCGAGGATCCCGGCCTCGCGACCGGTTCGGTGATGCGCGCCGGTCCGACAGCCACACGCCTTGGCCTCGCCGGCTGGCCGGCGAGCGCGGAACTGTCGATCGTAGAGCGCGACATCGCCCTGGCGGAGGAGACCGGAGGATGGGTGCACTTCACGCATCTCTCCACGGCGAGCGGGCTGGATGCCATTCGTCGTGCCAGGGAGCGCGGCGTCCGGGTGACCTGCGACGTCACCCCGCATCACCTCGCCCTGACCGATGCCTGGGTCGCCGGTTGGCGTGGCTTCGCATGGGAAGAGCCGACCGGCGTCGCCGCCGATCCGTTCGGAGCTCCGCTGGATGCGACGCTCGCCTACGACGCCGCCTGCCGGGTGAACCCGCCGCTCGCCCCACGCGCCGAGGCGCTCGCCCTCACGGCCGGCGTGGCGGACGGGACGATCGACGCCATCGCCACGGATCACGCCCCCCATCCGCGTGAACGGAAGGCGGTTGAGTTCGGCGCCGCAGCGCCGGGGATGATCGGGCTCGAAACGGCGCTGTCGCTGGGCCTGGCGGCAGTCGAGGCAGGCAGGCTGGAGCTGGTGCGACTGCTGGGATCGCTGAGCACCGGCCCTGCCTCGCTCATCGGCGAGGTCCGGACCCTCCGGCCAGGATCGCTCGCCGACCTGGTCGTCTTCGATCCCGCCGCCCGATGGCGGGTCGAGGCATCCGGCCTGGCGTCGGCCTCGTCGAACACGCCGCTGCTGGGAATGGAGCTGCCGGGCGTGGTCCGAATGACGGTGGCGAGCGGGCGAATCACCTACCGCGACGGACTCGCCGCCGTCGACTGAGCGCCGGATGTGGGACCATGCGGACCGCCCACCCCGCAGCGAGCGATGGATGTCGATCCGCACCAACGAGGAACTCGATCCGAATGAGGGACCAGGCTTCGGGTGCTTCGTCTGGCAGGCGATCCTGTTCGCCGGCCTCCTCTTCCTCATCCCCATCGGCCTGTTCACCTTCAACTGGCCGGTCTGGCTGCTGGTCGTGCTCCTCTTCATCGACATGGTCCTGCTCTTCTTTGTCAGCATGACCAGCGTCTTCCTGCTGCGCGTCTTCTTCGCCGACCGTCGTCGGGGTCGCGGACGGACCGTCGGTCCCGCCGCTCCGACCCGGGTCATCACCACGCAACCGCCTGAGCAAGATGAGCCGCCGACGAACGAGGGGGAGGCCGAGTAGATGCCCCTGATGGTCACCTTCTTCAACGTCCGCAAGGGCCGCGATGCGCTCTTCAAGCGCGGGATGCGCCACTTCTTTCCGCGAACGGTGAAGCGCTACGAGGCGGAATACGGGATCCGCTTCATCGGCTGGTTCAATGTCACCGAAGGGTCGGAATGGAACAACGTGCTGATCCTCGATCTGCCGACGTATTCCGTGCTCGACCGCCTCTACCAGGATCCCGCCGCGCGCGGCCTGGGCCATCGGGTGGCGGAGTCGATCTTCGACAAGAAGCACATCATCTTCCTGCGCGAGCGGATGGGGCCGGACCTGGTCTACAAGCCATGAGCGCGCCGCGCATCTCCGCCCTCCGCGAGCTGGCCGGCGAGGCCGAGCTCGAGCGCCGAGACTTCGTGTACGAGGCCACCGAGCAGCTGCGCCGCTTTCTGGCCGCGAACCGGGAGCGCCTGCTGGAGATCGGTCCGATCAAGCTGGTCGACGACGAGCAGGACTACCTCCTGTTCGACCCCATCGACGAAGTGTGGACCACGCGCCTGACCTACCAGGACCCCGCGGACAGCGAGTGGTATGACGAGGAGCAGACGGTCGAGGCGGTGAGCGAGGTTGTGGAGCTCTACAACCTGGCCGACATCCTCTCCTGGTTCGTGGACGCTGCTCGCGATCCGACGAACCACCTGGTATCGGCCGACAAGCTCGCAGCGCATGAGGCGGTCGCCGAGGAGCCGCACGACGAGGACTGGCAGGCCGGCCTGTCGACGACCCAGCAGGAGACGATCGCCGCGCAGCGTCTCTGGCAGCTGGCGGACGCGTATCGGACCCAGATCGGCGACCAGCAGAAGCAGGTGCTGCGTGAATTCGCCGCCAACGCCGAGGAGGTGCTGAAGCAGACCGGCGACCTGGTGCTGCTCGACGAGGAGACCGACACCCTGGTCCTGCGCGCGGATGGTCGATTCGAGACGAGCCTCGACCTCTCCGACATGCCGAACGGGACCGCCCTCAAAGAGGACCCGCATCGCATGGGCCTGACCGTCACCGATGCCCGCACCGTCGCGGACGTCTACGACCCGACCGATGTCCTGCAATGGGTGACCGATGCCCTCACCGAACGCTATCCCGCGGTCGACTTCACCGCCGTCTACGAATAGCCCGATGGAGCCTGTGCCGGTCGCCACCCGCTCGCCAGAGGTCCGCCTTCCCCAGGGCGAAGCGCTGACCAATGCCGGAGTCGAGGAGCTGTTCGAGGTCGCCGGCGCACTGCGCCGCGGGCACTTCCTGCTCAAGAGCGGACGCCACTCGGATCGCTACCTCGAGAAGTTCGCGGTGCTCCAGTACCCCGCGCTGGCGGTCGAGATCGGGCGGCGGCTGGCCGCCTCCCTGATGAATCGCGACCCGACCCTGGTGGTCGGACCGACCACCGGCGGGGCCCTGCTTGCCGCCGAGACCGCACGCCAGCTGGAGGCCGCACTGGGCCGCACGGTGCGTGGCGTCTTCGCCGAGCCGATGGAGCGGGGAACTCGCGCGCTGCGTCGCGGCTGGCCCGTCACCGTCGCCGACCGCGTCGTGCTGGTGGATGACATCCTGACCACCGGCGGATCGCTGGCCGAGACGGTCCGAGCGGTCCGCGCGGCCGGGGCGACACCCCTGCTGGCGAGCGTGATCGTCGACCGCTCCACGGGTCCGGTCGAGATCGGCTGCCCGATCCTGTCGCTGGGGAGGATCGAGATCTCGTCCTGGACCGCCGACGAATGCCCCGCCTGCCAACGCGGTGAGGCACTCGTCAAGCCGGGGAGCAGCGCCGCTAGCTGACGGCGGGCTCCTGCCAGTTCACCTGCGTCATGCGCGCCGGAGGAAACTCGCCGTCGGGCGGGACGATCCCTGCCTCTGCCTCCAGTGGGATGCCGATCGGCGCCACGAAGTAGCGGCCGGCCAGGCGCCGCGCCTCGGGGTCGACCGCGAACCCGGCCTTCGCCCGGTGGAATGTGACGGTCAGGTCGGCGACCACCACCGGGTCCGAGCGGGTGCCATCGGTCAGGTCGATGCGAGTCGGCGTGTCGATGGCGAGTACCCGACACGGCCGGCCGGCGGCCCGGGCATGGGTCACGATCGCGTTGAGGAGGTCGACCGCGCTGGAGACCGGCTCGCGCAAGGGGCCGGCCGCACCGCTGCCGAGCAGGGCATCGATCAGCAGGCTCGCCGGCGAGAGCCGCGCTCGCAATTGGAGCAGCAGCTCGGGCGTGGGAGCCACGAAGAGGGACAGCGAGCCGCTCGATGCCATCGCCTGCAGCACGGCCCAGTTGTGTGCCGCGGCGACTCCGCTGATCCGCGCGGGATCACCCACCAGGACCGCGGTCACCGGCCGTCCCGCCGACGCAAGGCGCCGAGCCGCCACGAAGCCGTCGCCGCCATTGTTGCCCGGGCCGCACATCACGACGGTCAGCGGCGCCGGCGCGAGCGGCCCACCGGGGCCGGTCACCGGCTCGCTCATCGAGACGAGCTCCGCGAGTGCCACTTCCGTGACGGCCGCGCCTGCGCTCTCCATCAGGGCATCGGGTGACAGGCCAAGGCCCTGCGCCGCCTCATCGATGCGCGCCATCTCGTCGCCACCGATGAGGACCGTCACCCCGCGCACCGGCCGTTCGGCCGGATCGGTCATGGCAGGGTCTTCAGGTACTCGACCACGGTGGCGATCTCCTCGGGACTGAGGTTCGTCTTCGGGCCGGCGAAGACGGGCATGCCGTTGCGGGCGATCCCGGCCAGCGCCGGATCGGTCCCGGCAATCCAGAGGTTGGCCCAGTCGTCAGGGTGATCCTTGCCCAGCTGCTGCAAGTTCTTACTGATTGGGCCGTTCTTCACGCCGTGCAGGGTCGGGAAGGCGGCCTGCCCCGCCAGGTCCGGGCCGTGGCAGGCCTGGCAGCCGGCCGCCTTGATGATGGACTGAGCATTGAGGCCCCCACCCGATCCCGACGGCTGCGGCGTGCCGAGGATGGGTGGATTCGACCCCTTCAGGTTGGTGGCGAAGAAGAGTGCGCCGGCGAGGACCATGACCCCCGTCAGGGTCAGCGCCCAGCCGGGGATGCCGCGCGTCCGCGATTCGATCGGGGTATGGATCGTCATCGGCTCACTGGGCCGCCGGCGCGGCAGCGGGTTCGACCGCGGCAGAGGATGCGTCAGCGGACGCGTCCACGATGGCGTAGTCGGCGCGGCGTGCGCTGGTGTACATCAGGAACACGTTCAGTGCCAACACCGCTGCAGCCAGTGCGCTGAGGCCGATTCCCGCCCCGAGCACCAGCTCGAACCAGAACACGAAGCCGTCGATCTCTTTGGGCGTCGCCGCCTGCGCCAGCAGGGAGCCGTGCACCACGCCACCGCCGATCAGCGCCAGACCCGCCAGCGCGGCACCCGCGAAAGCAGCCCACAGCGTCGCCTCCGCGAGCAGGGTCCCTCCCCAATCCCGTCGCAGCAGGCGCGGGAAGGCGTGATCGCCGAGCGCCAGGAACGCGAAGGTGGCCGTGCCGAGCAGGGCGAACAGGCGGACGCCGGTCCCCCACTCCGTGCTCCCGACCAGTGCCCGCACCGAGCCGAGCGAGCCGATCGCCTCCAGCAGCGCGTTGGCCACCAGGAATGTGAGCGCCACCAGCGCAAATGGGACGGTCCCCGGCGAGAGGACGAGGGTCCAACGGCCGCTGAGGCTGAGCAGCAGGTTCGCGACGACCAGGAAGGCGGGAAGCACGAGCAGGAAGGTCGCCACGTTGCCGATCTGCGTGATCGCGAACGGGACCGACGCGTCCACCAGCCTGGCGAGGGGCGCCAGGGTGCTCAGCCCGAGCCAGACGAGCCAGGCGAGCATCGCCAGGCCCCATGAGTAGAGCGGGTTCGCAGTGGCGCGCGGGATGACGTAGTACAGCGTGCCGATGGCCATGCCGCCCAGGCACAGGGTCTCCAGCGCTCGGCCGTAGAAGGCATTGGCGAGCGCCATTCCGGTCGGGGAGAGGCTGAACAGGTTCACGACCGCGAGCAGCTGCGCGAGGCTGATCAGGCTGTACAGGCCGAGCAGCGCCAGGAGTGCCACGCCGAAGTACCAGATGCTCACGTATGGCAGCCGCTCGGCCGACGCCAGCACGGTTCGCCAGAACGCGGCGTTGGCGAGGAGGAGAGCCAGCAGCAGGACCCCGGCCACCGGCAGGGGGAATTCGGTGAGCGCCCCCGAGCCGGTGAGTTGCGGGACGTAGATCGCGACGAGACCGGCGATCAGGCCGATGTTCCAGAGGAACGCTGCGGCAGAGGCTGCCGTCTCGCTCGCCAGCCGCCGGCCGAGAAGACGTGGGGTGATGAACAGGATGGCGCCCAGGCCGGCGTTGCCGAGCCAGCCGTAGACCAGCGAGTTCCAGAAGCCTGAGGTCGTGGTGGCCGGGCTCAGCTCGAAGTTCAGCACCCCACTGAAGGTGGGCATCTGGAGGCGGAGGGTGAGCTGGTCCGGGAAGAGCTGATAGGCCACCCACAGCAGCCCGATCGCGGTGGCGGCCAGGAACCAGACCAGCGCCGCCACCAGGAATGCGGTCGCAGCGTTGTCCGGCTCGTTCGGAAGGATCGGGCGACGGACCTTTGGTGGCTGGTCGTAGGGTCGCAGCTTCTTCGGGTTCACGGCCATCGGCGTGCGCAGCCTCGCATCGATCGGGACGGGTCGCAGAGCGGCGCGAACCCGGCGGCATTGTAGCGGACGCCAAAGGTTTGACCGATCCCGACGCGGCCTTTAGCATGGCCGGGCGGGGTGGAGCAGTGGTAGCTCGTCGGGCTCATAACCCGAAGGTCGTCGGTTCGAATCCGTCCCCCGCAACCAAAGACCTCCAGAACCGAACGCCGCCTCCCGCCAGGCGGCGTTCGCGCGTCCGGCTCAGCGCCTGGCGGTCTTCTCGCGTGCCCTGGCGTTGGCCTTGGCGACCGAGCGGACGGTCAGCAGGAAGACGATCGCCACCACCATGGCCAGGGTTGCCAGGCGGGTGGCATCCACTGCCGGCTCCCAGGCGACCTGCCCATCGCGGATGATCCACGCTCCGGCAGGCGTGGCCCTCACACCGAATCCGCCTCCGGCATTGTTCTCGCTGTCGCCGCCTCCCCCGCCGCCGCCAGCCACCTTGGCCGCGGGAATGACCAGGATCCCGTCGCGTTCGATCGGATCGCCATAGACCCGCTTGACATTCATCACATCGCGGGCGCCCGTCAGCATCTCGTCAACGTTCATGGGTCTCTCCTTGGTGTGGGAGTCCAGTCTACGGCCCGATACGCATCGCTCCGGATGCGGGCAGGAAGATTGGGCCATTCGGCACTGTTGGCAGAAGCGCGACGAGCCCAATCTCGCCATTGACGCGGGGAGATAATCAGGTTGGCACGTCGCCCAGCGACGCCAACAGCTGCAAGGAGAAGGTCATGACTCCCGCCGGCGGGTCTCTCGAAGCAGAGGCCCCACAGAGCGGCCGGCCTGGCGTGTTGGCGAGGCTCTCGGACCAATTCGGGTT
The DNA here is from genome assembly GCA_036569405.1 of Candidatus Limnocylindria bacterium. Lineage (GTDB taxonomy): Bacteria > Chloroflexota > Limnocylindria > QHBO01 > QHBO01 > CF-167. The sequence continues at coordinate 2,093 of DATCQR010000169.1, read as the reverse complement.
CCGCCAACTGGTCACTGACTATCTGATCCCCGTCGAGTCGAACAGCATCTGGTACCTCCTTGGAGGGGTCCTCGCCATCAGCCTGGGCCTGGAGATCGCCACCGGCTTCCTGCTGTCTCTCGTGTACATCCCCGACGCCGCGAAGGCCTACGGCATCACCCAGCACCTGCTCGCCACCGGCGGATGGTCATTCGTCCTCAACTTCCACTTCTTCAATTCGTTCTTGATCTTCGGGCTGGTGATGATCCACATGCTGCGCGTGTTCATCACCGGTGGGTATCGGCGCGGCAAGGAAGGCCTGTGGCTGGTCGGCGTAGCCCTAGCAGGCCTGACCTTCGTCATCTCGCTGACTGGAGAGGCCCTGCACTGGGACGAGGTGGGGTTCGGCGTCCCGTGGAATATCTCCGAGGTCCTCAGCGCCGTCGGGCTCTCGGGTGTCTTCAACTACACCTCCGACGCCCTGCTGTCGATCCCGACCGCGACCGAGAAGCTGGTACAGATCTACGTCCTTCACGTTTCAATCGTGCCGATCGGCCTCGGCCTGTTCATCGCCTGGCACTATCTGCTGATCCGGTTCAAGGGCATCTCGGTGCCCTTCTGGATGCGCGCCAGCGGCCGTACCTCGGGCTTCAGCGAGCACATCCGCGGCTGGCTGCTGTGGGGCGGCCTGATCATCGGGATCGTCGTCCTGATCGCGATCTTCGTCCCGCGTGATGCAGGGACGGCGCCGCAGCTTCTGCCGTCATCGTCGCTGTATGGGGTCGACGATGACCCCGGTGGCCTCGGCTTCAAGCCGACCTACCCGATCAGCTGGACCCGGGGCATGAACATCATCGCGGCAAACCTGGGGATCGACCCGGACATCTGGGGCGCCATGATCGCCATGGCTCTGTTGCTCGGCGCGCTGCTCGTCATCCCCTTCGTCGATCGCGGCCCCCACGAGCCGGACAGCTCCGCTTCCGCCTTCGATTTACGGAAACGCGGCTGGGCCTTCCTCGCCATGGGGATCTTCTGGCTCGTCCTGATCGCAGGCCTCATCCAGAACGCGATCGTCGCCGAGGGCTGACGACAATCCCAGCAGCGCTCCATAGCTGGCTGGCGATCGGCAGCGGACTGCTGGTTCTGCTCGCTGGTCTCGAGGGTGCCCAGCGCGCCTTGCGACGCCTGCCGGCTGGGCCGGCAGCGGCTCGGCTCGACGGGCTCGTGCTCCTTCTCGTCGCGGTAACCGCCGCCGGCGGCCTTGGACTCCTCGTGGGAGGAGCGCGTCCCCGCGAACTGCTCCACTTCGTCTACGCCGTCGTCGCGCTCGCAGCGCTCCCGATCTCGACATCGGTCTCGGCGCGTTGGGAGCCGCGGCGCCGAGGGATGGCGACGGTCATTGGGGCCCTCGTCGGGCTGGCGGTCATCGTGCGGCTCTTCGGGACCGGCTGACCGTCAGGTCGGGCGATGCGCCCCGGGCTCCATCTCGAGCATCGCGTGGTGGATCCCGTAGCCGTCCATCAGCGCAAGATACGGGTCGGGATCAAACGCCTCGGGGGCATGCACTCCGCTTCCAGACCAGGCCCCGCTGGCAAGAAGCTCCATCGCGATCACCGGGTTGAAGCCGGTCTGCCAGCCGACCACCTGCGAGCCGGTGGTGCGCAGCGTCTCGGCGGCATCGGCCATCTGGTACAGGAACACCTCGCGCGGCTTGCCATCCTTTGCGCCGATGACCCAGGTCCCGACCACCGCCCGGCCGACCATCTTGTCGCCCATGGTGATCGGGTCGGGCACGACCGCCGCGACCAGGTCGCGTGGCGAGACGTCGACACCGCGGACGCGAACCGGCTCGGTGCGGTCGAGGCCGATGTCGTGGAGGAACTGCAGCTTGGCGATGAAGTCGCTGCCCAGCGCGTACTTGAAGGTGACCCGCCGCACCCCCTTCAGGTAGCGAGGCACCAGGAGCACCTCTTCGTGCTCGACGTTGACGCATTCGATCGGGCCGATTCCCTCGGGGAACGGGAATGCCTCGGGAGCGCTGAATGGCTCGGTCGTGATCCAGGCGTTCGTCGCGCCGTCCCACTCGACCGGTGGGTTGAGGCACTCCTCGATCG
>DATCQR010000168.1:0-7456 GCA_036569405.1 Candidatus Limnocylindria bacterium | reverse complement strand
ATCCGCAGCTGCTTCAGCCGCAGTCGGAGGCTCGGGCGGCTCCTCCGTTCCGGGCGCCATTGCCTCGATGGCCGGCTCCGGGCGCGCGCCTCCGCGTCCGCGGCCCCGCGACGCGGGCTTGGCTCCGCCTTCGCGAATAGCGGCGAGGGCGGCCGCTGCCACCGCGGCGGGAGCCTCGCGGAACCCGAACTCGGGAACGACCTCCTTGGCGGGCATCGGCGGGGCACTCATCACCTTGCTGGCCTTGTCGGCATCCTTGCCGCGGCCGATGCCGATGATCTTCATGATGTCGATGAACTCGTCGGCGACAGCGATCAGGTCCGAGCTCGTGTTCGGCCTGAAGCTGATCACCTCGCAGCGGACCCCCTTGTCCTGGAGCGCGCGGATGGCGGGAGCGAAGTCGCCGTCACCCGAGACGATGACCGCGATGTCCATCCGATCGGCGAGGCGGAAGAGGTCCACCACCAGCTCGATGTCCAGGTTGGCCTTGACACGGCCGTCGCCGAACTTGCGGATGTCCTTGTGAACGACCTTGTAGTCGTTCTTGCCCAGGAAGTCGATGAACTTGCGCTGGTTCTCATTCTCCGGGTCGAGCCCGGAATAGGCATAGGCGCGAATCAGGTCGCGCCCCTTGGTGGCCGCTTTGAGAAGGGCGACATAATCGACGTCGACCTCCAGCCCGCGGGCCGAGTAGTAAAGGTTGGCAACGTCAACGAAGACGGCCACGTTCTTGCTCAAGTGAGCTTCTCCTAGGTTTCCATTCCGATGTGGTTGACGCTGCGGGGTCCCGGCCCGGCGCGCCACGTCTGAAACGTTCAGCCGGTGGCGCGGCTCAGCAGCGCCCCTCGTCTCGCGAACCCGGCGCGCTTCAGCAGCGCCGGCTCGGCGGTGGCGAGAGGATCGGTGACATCCACGCGCGTACAACCCTTATTGCGCGCCGAGGTGACCAGGTGCTCGAGAATCGAGTCACTCAACCCCTTGAGCTGCGCGGCGTCTGCTGCCGGCGCGGCGCTCCCCGACCGTCGCGTTGCGGTTGCCACTCCGAGCTCATCGATGACGCCGATGAACGGACCCGAGTGGACCGAGGGACGGATCGAGAGGACTCCGATGCCGATCACCTGGCGCTCTGCCTCGGCGACGACCACGGTGGCCGACGGCATGAAAAGCAGGGTGCGTAGCCGATCGGTGTCCTGGCGCCGCTGGTCGGGATCGGCCGGGTCGCGCATAAGGATGCGGATCGCGGCGTCGACATCGGTCAGACGGGCGCTGCGGACGTGATACTCCACGGGAGCCTCTCGGGAGCGAAACGCAGCGCGTTGGCTGCAGTCGTACCCAAAGAAGCATACCACGCCGCCCCGTGAGCTCAGCGAAGGCTCGCAGACCTCTTGCGCTGCGGCGAAGGCCGCCCTTATGATGCGCCCCACTCTTTACTGAGCTGGCGAGCTCGCGCCCACCCGAGCCATTGGAGGATCACTGGATGCAGAAATTCTTGCGTTGGAGCGCCGTCTCGACGGCCATGCTCATCGTCCTCGCCGCGTGTACGCCCGCTGGGAGCGGGTCACCGAGCGGAAGCCAGGCTGCGGCGAGCGCTTCTCTGGCAGCAGACCCGGCCGCAGCGTGCGACGCGCTGCCTAACGGCTGCTTCGAGGTCGCTGCGGGCGAGCCGCTGACGATCGCCAGCGCGCTTTCCATTACGGGTGACACCGCCTTCCTCGGGAATGACTCGAACTTCGGCATCCAGGTCGCGCAGGACGAGCGTGGCAAGGTGCTCAATCGTGACGTCGAGGTCATCAAGGAGGACGCTGGCTGCGGCGACGCGGCCACCGGCCAGACGGCCGCTCAGTCGATCCTCGGCAACCCGGCGATCCTTGGAGTCATCGGCACCACGTGCTCGCGCACCGCGGTCACAGCGATGCAGGTGCTTGGCCCGGCCCACGTTGTAATGGTCTCGCCATCGAACACCGCGCCAGGCCTGACCAACCCCGATCACGAGCAGTACGGCGGTGAGTTCTTCTTCCGTACCGCCTACAACGACAAGGTCCAGGGAGCCGCAGTCGCAAAGTACGCCTGCGAGGTCCTCAAGGTCGATACTGCCGCGACCATCCACGACGGGAGCCCGTACGCGGAGCAGCTGCAGCAGGTCTTTGCTGATCAGTTCAAGTCTCAGTGCAGTGGAACCGTTACCTCTCAGAACGCGATTGGCGTCGGCGACGTGGAGTTCCACAGCGTGCTGACCAAGATCGCGGCTGAGACCCCCAAGTTGATCTTCATGCCGATCTTCGACCCCGAGGGGCCGCTGATTGTCAACCAGTCGCGGGACCTCCCCGCCCTGAAGGACACCATCTTCTTCGGCGCCGATGGCGTCAAGGACGCTGGCTTCGTCAAGGCGGCCGGGAAAGTTGCGCAGGAGATCGGGATGTACTTCTCCGGTCCCGACCTCAACTTCGGTACCCGCTACACCGACGACTTCCTGCCCAAGCTTCTTGCGCTCGAGGGAACCAAACAACCTCAGGCCCCGTACCACGCGCATGGGTATGACGCGTACAACATCCTGATGGATGCGATCGAGTCGGCCCACGTGGGCGACGGCGCAGACGGGACATCCTTCTTCTCGAGGGACGGAATCCGCGAGCACTTCGCAGGCCTGAAGGACTACGCCGGGCTCACCGGAACGCTGACCTGCGGCGCCGCAGGTCACGATGCCGGCGACTGCGGCTCCAGTGAGGTCTCGATCGCTCAGCTGGTGGACGGCGTCTACACCGAGGTCTACACGACCCGGGCCAAGTAAGCACCTGACCATCTGACCCCAGCACCCAGAGCGGGTGGGCCGGTAACCGGCCCACCCGCTCTCTTGCACCCACTAGGTACACTCCCCAAACCTCGTCTGATTGGCAGCCACCCAGGAGGACCCGGGTCCGGTGCGACGGCCGCTCAACCTGTCCCTGGTAGACGTCATCCTCTGGGCGCTGAGGGTGGCGATCGTGGTCGGCGTCGCGGTCGGGACGATCACGACCCTGTCGACCACCCGTCTGAGCGGCGACCAGTGGCGCGACCTGCTGATCTTCGGTATCTCGCAGGGCAGCGTCTATGCGCTCATCGCCCTCGGCTACACCCTCGTCTACGGCGTGCTGCTGATGATCAACTTCGCCCACGGCGACGTGTTCATGTTCGGCGGCATGACGGCCTTCTTCGCGGCCGACTGGCTGAGCGACAACGGCGTCCTCAACACCGCGCCCTTCATCGCGGTGCCGATCATCCTGCTGGTGGGGGCCGTGAGCTCCACGGTCGTCGCCCTCCTGCTGGAGCGGATCGCGTACCGACCGTTGCGCCGGGCCCCTCGCCTCGTGCCACTGATCACCGCCATCGGTGCGTCACTGTTCATCAGCAACAGCGTGCGCGGCCTGTACGGCGACGGCGTCATGGCCTACCCGCGTGTCGACGCATTCCAGGGAACGTTCAACCTCCTGGGCATCCCGATCCTGAAGACGCACGCCATCGTGATCGTCTCGGCCGTGGTGCTGATGACCGTCCTGTACTGGTTCGTGGAGAGGACCCGGACCGGGCGAGCGATGCGGGCAGTCAGTGAGGACAAGGACACGGCTGCGCTGATGGGGATCGACGTGGACCGGATCATCTCCATCACCTTCGCAATCGGCGGAGCCCTGGCCGGAGCCGCCGGAGTCCTGTATGCGATCGTCTACAACCAGGTCATCTGGTCGATGGGTTTCCTGCCGGGGATCAAGGCCTTCACTGCCGCAGTCCTGGGCGGCATCGGAAGCATCGTCGGTGCGATGCTGGGCGGGCTCGTACTCGGCGTGCTGGAATCGCTGGCTCCAACGCTGCTGCTTGCGGGCTTCGGCGTCCCGTCGCCGAACCAGCTGCGGGATGTGATCGCCTTCTCGGTGCTGGTGCTCGTCCTGATCTTCCGCCCCTATGGCCTATTCGGCCGGCCGGAGAGCAAGTAGATGTCCTTGGGCGCCAGCCTCCGAAGCGCGGTCAAGGTGGGCCTCATCACCGGTGCGGTGATGGTTTACCTGGTGGCCGTCGGCATTGCATCCGCCTTCGCAAAGCGTGAGGTGGTGACTGGCTTCCTCACCCTGGGTCACCTGATGCTCGTCATTCCGCCTCTGGCCATCGGCTACATCGTCGCCGGTCGACCGTTGCCGACCTCCCAGCGGCTGACTCACGCCCTTGTGGCTGGGCTCGCCACCGGGGTCCTCTTCGCGGCGGCATTCCTGCTGGCGGTCGCCCTCTCCCCCGGGATCCGGTTGGTCCTGAATCGGGTCTCGAGCAGTCTCCTCGACTTCGTCGGCTTCAGGAGCCTGGGGCTTGAACCAGGCACCGGCGCGCTTCTCAACCTGGGGCTGGCGGCCGCGCTCGCGCTGGTGGGTGGCCTCGTTCAAGTGGCACCCGTGACCGTTCGGCGCGCAGTCGTGGGCGCCGGCACCGCACTCGTGGTGATGAGCATGGTCGAGCCCTTCCTGCGGCCTCGTCTCCTGCAATTCGGCCTGCCCGGCGCGGCGCAATTCGTCTATCGGTCGCACGGGCTGGGAATGGTCAGTGCAGCGCTGATCCTCGCGCTCGGCGCGGTCCTGGCGGTGGGCTGGCCTCGGATGCGCAGCACGGTGCGCAGCCGAATAGCCGCCGCCGATCCCGCAACGCGGGGCATGCTTCGCTGGGCTGCGATCCTGGTCGGAATCGCGTTCCTGTATACCCTCCCGTCGATCTCCGGGTCCTTCCTTACCCAGGTCCTCGTGCTCGTCGGGTTCTACGTCCTCCTGGGCCTGGGTCTGAATATCGTGGTCGGCTACGCGGGACTCCTGGATCTCGGCTACGTCGCCTTCTATGCCGTCGGCGCGTACTTCACCGCGCTCATCACCTCACCGACCTCGGCGCTCGGCTGGGGGCTCAACTGGTGGATCGCGCTGCCGATCGTGATCGTCCTGTCCGCCATGGTTGGCCTCTTTATCGGCGCGCCTGTGCTGCGGCTGCGCGGCGACTACCTCGCCATCGTCACACTCGGCTTCGGCGAGATCGCGCGCGTCCTGCTCGGCTCGGACGCACTCAAGCCATGGCTGGGCGGACCCAACGGCATCCTCAGCGTGCCGTTCATGATCGACGACGGAACCTACTTCCTGCCGATCGTCGGAAAGGTCACGGGGCCGGCGGCGACCTACTTCCCGCTGATGGGCTTCTGCATCCTGGCCGCCTTCATCGCCTATCGGCTCAAGTACTCGCGTACCGGCCGCGCCTGGAACGCGATGCGCGAGGACGAGGACGTGGCCCAGGCGACCGGCATCAGCGTGGTGAACTACAAGCTGCTGGCGTTCGCGATGGGTGCCTCGGTCGGCTGCGTCGGCGGAGCGATCTACGCCACTCATCTGCAGGGGGTGGTGCCCGGCGGGTTCGTGCTGCTCGTCTCGATCACCGTGCTGGCGGTGGTGGTGCTGGGAGGGATGGGCAGCATTCCCGGCGTCATCGTCGGCGCGTTCGCGCTTATCGGAACGCCGGAGCTGCTGCGCGAGTTCGCCGAGTACAAGCTGCTCGTCTATGGAGCCGTGCTGGTGGCGGTGATGGTGCTGAGGCCCGAGGGGCTGATTCCGGATGCGTCCCGCCGGGCCGAACTCGAGGAGGCGCGCCAACCCGAGGAAGGCGAGCTCCAGGTTGAATACGACGAGATCAGCGGGGAGGCCTGACCGATGACCGCCGCCGACCCGGAAGTGACCACCGACGCCAGCGCCGACGAGCGCCCGCTGCTGGTCGCGACCGACGTGACCAAGACATTCGAAGGCCTGGTGGCCAACCGCGACATCGACTTCGAGATCCCGCGGCACTCGATCGTGGCGATCATCGGCCCGAACGGCGCCGGAAAGACGACCTTCTTCAACCAGCTCAGCGGCGTCTATCACCCCACCTCCGGGACCATTGAATTCGAGGGGATCGACATCTCGGGTATGCCACCCCACGCTGTCGCCGGCCTTGGCGTGGCGCGTACCTATCAGAACATCCGGCTCTTCCAGAACATGACGGTGCTCGCCAATGTGATGGTGGGTCGCCACGTGCGCATGCACGGGCAGTGGTATCAGGCGATCGCCGGTCTCGGCGGGATCCGCCAGGAAGAGGAGGCGACCAGGCGCCGCGCCTTCGAGCTCTTGGAGCTCGTGGGGATCTCGCGCCGCTCGGCTGCGGATCTCTCCAAGAACCTGCCGTACGGCGACCAGCGCCGCCTCGAGATCGCACGAGCGCTGGCCAGCGACCCAAAGCTGCTGCTCCTCGACGAGCCGACCGCGGGCATGAACCCCGGCGAGACCCGCCAGATGACGGACTTCATCGGGCGCCTGCGTCGCGAGCTCAAGCTCACGATCCTGCTGATCGAGCACGACATGAAGGTCGTGATGGGGGTCAGCGAGCGGATCACGGTGCTCGACTATGGCGAGAAGATCGCCGAGGGGACGCCGGCCGAGATTCGCGCCAACCCGCGCGTCATCGAGGCCTACCTCGGGAAGCAGGCGACGGCATGACCGGAACCGCGCACGCTCTCGAGCTGGTCGACATCCACACCTACTACGGCAACATCCACGCCCTGAAGGGGATCTCGCTCACCGTCGACCCCGGCGAGGTGGTGACCCTCATCGGCTCCAACGGGGCCGGCAAGTCGACGACGCTGCGCACCATCAGTGGCATCGCCCGGCCGCGCGAGGGGAAGGTCATCTTCAACGGCACCGAGATCCAGGCCGAGAAGGCGCACAACATCGTCGCGAAAGGGATCGCCCAGTCGCCTGAGGGGCGTCACGTCTTCGCCCAGATGACCGTCTACGAGAACCTGCTGATGGGGGCGTTCAGCCGCAGCGGCAAGTTCGACGCCGACATCGATCGGGTCTACGACCTCTTCCCACGCCTCAAGGAGCGGCGAACGCAGAAGGCAGGGACCCTGTCGGGCGGTGAGCAGCAGATGCTCGCCATCGGGCGGGCCCTGATGGCCAAGCCGAGCGTCCTCCTGCTCGACGAGCCCTCGATGGGTCTCTCCCCCATCCTCACCGAGCAGATCTTCAAGATCATCACCGACATCAACGCCCAGGGCACGACGGTGCTGCTGGTCGAGCAGAACGCGCAGATGGCCCTCAACGTTGCCAGCCGCGGCTATGTCCTGCAGACGGGCCAGATCATCCTGGCCGATACCGCCGCCAACCTGGCGGCCAACGTCCAGGTGCGGCAGGCCTATCTGGGCGAGATCTAGCCGAGCCGATGGCCGGCGACGCGCCTCCACCGCGCCGCTCGCCGCGCGACTACCGGCCCGACCTGCGGCCGATGCTGATCCTGGGCGGCCTGCTGCTGGCGGTCATCCTGGGCTGGATCCTGGTGAGCCCACTGCTCCTGCCGAGCGCTCGTTAGGCCGGGCGCCGTGCGCCGAATCCGCGGCCCGCCCCATACAGGACCAGGCCGATGCCGACCGCGG
>DATCQR010000167.1:0-8298 GCA_036569405.1 Candidatus Limnocylindria bacterium | reverse complement strand
GGCCAGGAAGATGATCGAGCCCAGGAGCACGATCGCGGCCAGCGTCGCGTAGTCGCCGAACATCTGCAGGCCAAACCACAGGCCGATCCCAAACAGGATCACGACCTGCACGAAGGCGATGATCAGGCGCGACGCCACCTGCGCTCCCAGGAAGTAGGCCGGCGAGGTGGGAGTCGCGAAGAGACGGCGCAGGGCGCCGGTCCGCTTCAGGTGTACGAACCCAAACGCGACACCGAACAGGCCGAGCTGCATCACCGTCATGCCCACGATCCCGGGAACCAGGAAATCGATGTAGCCCAGGTCGCGCGACGCGACGGACTCGAAGCTGACGGGCGCCGCGAACCCGCCGCCGGTCGGATTCCCCCCGCTCGCCGCGAAGAGGGCCTGTCCGACCGCCTGCTGCAGCAGCCCCTGTGCGACCTGCATCTGCTGCGGATCGCCACTGGCCGCGTATGCCACCAGTCCGCTCTCCTGGCCGACCTGCGGCGAGAACCCTGGCGGGATGGCGAGCACGAAGTCGAGGTCGCCCGCCTTGAGCGTCGTGAGCAGCGCGTCGCGAGAGCCGCTGCTGGGCTCGAGGTAGTCGAACGCCGCCAGGCCGTCGATCAGCTTCGCGCTGGCCTGATTCCGCGCCTCATCGGCGATGCCGAGCTGGATGGTGGTGGTGCCCTCGAAGTTCAGGACCCCGAAGATCAGCATGATGATGAGCGGCAGGAAGAGGCTGAAGAAGACGGCGGCACGGTTGCGCACGAACATCCGGATGCTCGCGACAAAGAGCGCCCAGAACATCCCGAGGCGGATCCCGAAGGGGCGCATCGGTCAGGCCTCCTCCCGGAGATCGTGACCGGTCATGTCGAGGAAGACGTCCTCGAGGTTGGCGAGCCGCTCGACGCGTGCCTTCTTGAATCCCCGACCGATGAGCTCGTCGACGAGCCGCTTAGGCGTGTCGAGCGCGACGATCACGCCGCGATCCATGATCGCGACCCGGTCGCACAGCTCCTCCGCCTCCTCCATGTAGTGCGTGGTCAGCACCACCGTGTGCCCGCGCTCGCGAATCTGGCGCACGAGGCCCCACAGGTGATGTCGGGCCTGCGGGTCGAGCCCGGTCGTCGGCTCGTCGAGGAAGAGGACGCGCGGGTCGTTGACGAGGGCGGCGGCGATGCTGAATCGCTGCTTCTGCCCGCCGGAGAGGGTCTTCACCTGTGAGCGCGCCTTCTCGGTGAGCTCCACGTCGGCGAGGAGCGCCATTGCATCGACCGTGCGCTCGTAGAGGTGGCCGAAGAGCTCGAGCAGCTCGACAAGGTTCAGCTCGTCGAAGAAGCTCGACGCCTGGAGCTGAATCCCGATCCGCGCCTTCACCCCGCGCGGGTCGTGCGTGACGTCGATTCCGTCGACGACGGCGCTCCCCGAATCGATCGGCCGCATCCCCTCGATCATCTCGAGCGTCGTGGTCTTGCCTGCGCCGTTAGGGCCGAGGATGCCGAACACCTCGCCCTCGGCGATCTCGAAGCTCACGCCGTCGACCGCCTGCAGGCTGCCGTAACGCTTCCGAAGGTCGTGCGCAGCCACGATCGGTCCTGTCATGGAGGCGGCATGCTAGCCGACTCCTGCAGCGTGCCGTAGAGGGCGGCGGTCTGCGCCGCGATAGACGACCAGCTGAACTGCTCGACAGCCCGGCGTCGACCGGCGGCTCCCATCCGAGTCCGACGGGCCGGGTCGGCCATGAGGGCGTTGATGGCAGCGGCCAGGTCGCTGGCAAGCTGATCCGGGTCAGCAGGACTCATCGGCTCATCAGGGCTGAACGCCACCGGCACGAGCAGCCCCGTCTCACCGTCGGCGACGACCTCCGGGATGCCGCCCACTGCGGTCGCCACGACCGGACGCTCGCAGGCCATCGCCTCCAGGTTGGTGATCCCGAACGGCTCATAGACCGATGGGCACACGAAGATCGCCGCGTGGCTGTAGAGCTGCCGGATCTCCTCGCGGCTGAGCATCTCGGGGATCCAGACCACGTTCTGCCGCTCGCGCTGGGCGGCGGTGACGCCTGCCTCGACCTCGGCAGCGAGCTCCGCGGTGTCCGGCTGCCCGGCTGCCAGCACGACGCCGACCTCGGGATCGAGCCGGCGAATTGCGCGCACGAGATGCACGATCCCCTTCTGGCGCGTGATGCGTCCCACGAAGAGCACGTACGGCCGGCCCGGGTCGATGCCGTGGCGCTCCAGGGCATCGGTGGCGGGATCGGGCGCAAAGAACTCGGCATCGATCCCGTTGTGGATGACGTGCACGCGCTCCGGATTTACCGCGAAGTGGCTGAGGACGTCATCGCGCGTTCCGTTGCTAACGGCGATTACGGCGTCGGCCGACTCGAGCGCGCTCCGCTCCACCCAGCTCGAGAGGTCGTAGCCGCCACCCAGCTGCTCGCGCTTCCAGGGTCGCAGCGGCTCGAGCGAGTGGACCGTGACGACCAGCGGGACCGAGTTGGCGTGCTGCACCAGCAGGCCGCCGAGGTGGGTGTACCAGGTGTGGCAGTGGACGAGGTCGGCGTCACTGGGGTCGGCGGCCATGGCCAGGCAGCGTGCGAAGGCATCCCAGGCCGGGCGGAGGCGTTCGTCGCCTGATCGCCGCTCGTCTGGCGCCGCGTAGCCTCGGACCAGCCAGCCGGGCGCCTCCTCGTGCTGCTCGCCGAAGGTCCGGATCTCCAGCGAGACCAGCTTTCGCAGCTGGCGGGACAGCTCGGCCACGTGCATTCCGGCGCCGCCATAGACGTTGGGCGGGTACTCGTTGGTCAGCAGCAGCGCCTTCATGCGGTGGCAGCGTAGCGTGGGTTGCGTCACCCGTACCGCGGTCTCCTCCAACCGACGGTCGAGATACTCCCCTGTAGTATCCTGAAGAGCCGATGACAAGCCCCGCGGCCACACCCCTCACCGAGCTGTCGCTCCCCGTCACCGGCATGACCTGCGCCTCGTGCGTGACCCGCATCGAGCGCTTCCTGGGGCGCGCCGACGGCGTCGAGGCCGCGGTTGTCAACCTGGCCACCGAGCGCGCCACCGTGCGATTCGATCCGCGCCGCATCGACCGCGGCGGGATCGTGGCCGCCATCGAGGCGGCCGGCTACGAGGTGGCCCCGACGTCCGCGGGCGAGGCGGATACCGACGCGGCCGAGCATGTGCGCGAGACCGAGCGTCGGGCGCTGCTGCGTGACGCCGTGCTCGCGACGGGCATCGGCCTGGCGATGATGGTCGTCTCCCTCTGGCCGGGCGGCGTTCCGTGGCCGATGGAACGGGTCAATGTCTGGATGCTCGCACCGGCCACTGTCGTGCAGTTCGTCTTCGGCCGTCGCTTCCTGGCCGCCGCGGCAAGGGGCTTGCGCCACGGCGAGCTGACGATGGACACCCTCGTCTCGCTCGGGACCCTGGCGGCCTACGGCTATTCGCTTGCGATCACGCTCATCGGCTCCGCGGACCCGACCTACTTCGACAGCGCCGCGGTGATCATCGGCCTCGTACTGCTGGGCCGATGGCTCGAGGCACGTGCCAAGAGCCAGGCCGCCGGCGCCATCAAGGCCCTTCTCAGGCTGCGGCCGACCACCGCACGGGTGCTGCGGGACGGGCGCGAAGCGGATCTGCCGATCGACGAGGTGCGCCCGGGTGACCTTCTGCGCGTCCGACCGGGAGAGCGCGTGCCGGCCGACGGCTCGATCGTCGAGGGTGCGTCGGCGGTCGACGAGTCAATGCTCACCGGGGAGTCGGTCCCGGTCGACAAGCGCGAGGGCGACCCGGTGACGGGCGCGACTATGAACGCGTCGGGCTCGTTCGTGATGCGGGTGCAGCGGGTGGGGACCGACACCACGCTCGCGCAGATCGCTCGCCTGGTCGAGCAGGCCCAGGGCTCAAAGGCGCCGATCCAGCGGGTGGTCGACCAGGTCACGGCACGCTTCGTGCCGGCGGTCGTGCTGGTGGCGGCTGCGGCATTCGGCCTCTGGCTGCTGCTCGGCCCCGAGCCGCGGTTGCCGGCGGCGTTGACCGCGGCGGTGGCCGTCCTGATCATCGCCTGTCCTTGCGCGATGGGCCTGGCCACGCCCACCGCCATCATGGTCGGGACGGCCAAGGGCGCCGAGGCCGGGATCCTGGTGCGCGACGGCGCCGCGCTGGAGCACGCGCAACGGATCACGGCCATCGTCCTCGACAAGACCGGCACGATCACTCGCGGACAGCCCTCGGTTGTCGAGCTCCAACCGATGACGGGCACGAGCGAGAGTCAGCTGCTCCGCCTGGCCGCGGCTGCGGAGCGCGGGAGCGAGCATCCCCTCGCCGAGGCGATCGTCCGCTTGGCAGCCGAGCGAAGCGTCGAACTGCCGCCCGCAACGGACTTCGCCTCGATCTCCGGCGGCGGCGTGCAGGCGACGGTCGAGGGCCGGCGGACGATCGTCGGCAGCGAGCTGCTCCTTGTCGAGCAGGGCGTGGACGTCCAGCCGGTCGAGGCACTGGCGCGCGAAACGGCGACGAAGGGCCACACCCCGGTGCTGGTGGCGGTCGACGAAATGGCGATCGGCGTGCTCGCCATCGCGGACACGGTCAAGCCGGAATCGGCAGAGGCGGTGCGCCGCCTGAAGGCCGCCGGACTCGAGGTGTGGATGCTGACGGGCGATCGCGCGGCGGTGGCCGAGGCGATCGGCGCAGAGGTCGGGATCGCACCGGATCGGATCCTGGCGGAGGTCCGCCCCGGCGAGAAGGCGGCCAAGATCAGAGAGCTGCAAGCCGGAGGGGCAGTGGTCGCGATGGTCGGCGACGGCATCAACGATGCGCCTGCACTGGCGCAGGCCGACCTCGGCGTGGCGATCGGCACGGGGGCGGACGTCGCGGTCGAGGCCTCGGACATCACACTCGTAGGCGACGACCTGCGCGCGGTCCCCGCGGCAATCCGCCTGTCTCGCGCGACGATGCGCACCATTCACCAGAACCTGGCCTGGGCCTTTGGATACAACCTGGTCCTGATCCCGGTTGCCGCCGGGATCCTCTTCCCCCTCACCGGCTGGCTTCTCTCCCCCGCCCTGGCCGCCGGTGCCATGGCGCTGTCGAGCGTCAGCGTGGTGACCAACTCGCTCCGGCTCAGGCAGTTCAGACCGGCTGAAAGGACGAATGAACCGATGAAGATCCCCCAGGCAATCCCGCAGGCGCACGACCCGGTGTGCGGCATGAGCGTGAACCCCGAGGTGGCGACCGCCGCCGGACTGACGGCTGAGCACGAGGGGCAGAGCTACTACTTCTGTGGCCGCGGCTGCAAGCTCGAGTTCCTCGACGACCCGAAGCGCTTCCTCGACCCTGACTACGCCCCGCACATGTAGGGCGCGCGGCTAGACTCGGGGCGATGCCCCTCATCTCGACCAGCTCGCTGACGAAGCGCTACGGGTCCTCGGTGATGGGCCTGGACGGGCTGACCCTCAACGTCGAGCCGGGGATCATCGGCCTCGTCGGCGCCAACGGCGCAGGCAAGAGCACACTCCTCAAGATCCTGCTCGGCCTCCTGAAGCCGACCAGCGGCAGCGCGACGGTCATGGACATGGACGTGGCCACGCGCGGGCCGGAGATCCGCCAGTACGTCGGCTACCTTCCGGAGCACGACTGCCTGCCCCCGGATGTCTCCGCCACGGAGTTCGTCAGCCACATGGGTCGCATGGCGGGGCTGCCGTCCGCGGCTGCGCGCGAGCGGACCGCCGAAGTCCTCCGTCACGTCGGGCTGTACGAGGAGCGCTACCGCTCGATCGGCGGCTACTCGACCGGCATGAAGCAGCGGGTCAAGCTGGCGCAGGCGATCGTCCACGACCCGAAGCTGCTGCTCCTCGACGAGCCGACCAACGGCCTCGACCCTGCCGGTCGCGACGAGATGCTGGACCTGGTGCACCGCACCGGCACCGAATTCGGGATCGCCACCGTCGTCGCCAGCCACCTGCTCGGCGAGATCGAGCGGGTGTGCACCTACCTGCTGGCCATCGACGCGGGCAAGCTGCTGCAGTCGGCTCCGATTGCGAGCTTCGTCGAGCGCACCGGGACCCTCGGGGTGGAGGTCGAAGAAGGGGCCGATGCCCTGGCCCAGCGACTGGTGGCCGCTGGCCTGACCGCCGTCGCCGATGGACGCAGTGTCCTGGTCGATTGCCCGGACGAGAGGCCATACGACATCGTTCGGGACGTGATCGACGAGATGGGGCTCTCCCTGACCCGGCTCGAGCAGCGACGGCATCGGCTCGAGGATCTCTTCCGCGTGGAGGGGCGCACCGATGACCCGGCGTGAGGCGGCGGTCGCGCCGCGCGAGAGCGCGACCGGGGCGATCTATGACCTCGGCTATCGCGCCTACGAAGGGCCGCGGCTGGGCCGCAGGGCCGCATTCGCGACGCTCTTCTGGGCGAGCCTGCGGGCCGCCTTCGGGCTCGGTCGCTCCGGTCGCTCGAAGCTGGTGCCGTGGGGGCTGACCGCGATCATGATCGTCCCCGCCGCGGTGGCCGGAGCGATCCAGGCCCTCGCGCCGGGCGGGTTGTCACCCTTCAACTACGACAACTACCTCTGGGACCTGCAGCCGATCCTGGCCCTCTTCGTTGCCGCGCAGGCGCCCGAGCTGGTCAGCAGCGACCAGCGCAACCACGTTCTGTCGCTGTACTTCAGCCATGCGCTTGCCCGCAGCGACTACGCCCTCGCCAAGCTCGCGGCGATGGCGGCCGCGCTCTTCATCCTGGCCCTTGCACCGCTGCTGGTCATCCTCTTTGCGTCCATCTTGGCGTCGCCCGATGTGGCCGGCGCCGTCGGCGACCAGCTCGGCAACCTCCCGCAGATCGTCGGTTCGCCGTTGATCTACGCGGTTCCGCTGGCGGCGCTGGGGATGGCGATCGCCTCCTTCACGCCACGACGGGCATATGCGACCGGAGCGATCATCGCCGTCTTCCTGGTGTCCGGTGCGGTGGGGGCGATCCTGTCCGAGGCGGGCCGGGGACGCCTCTCCCTGGTGGCGCCCCTCATCAACCCGTTTGTCCTGCTGGACGGGACTCGCAACTTGCTCGTCGGGAAGAGCATCCCGGACTCCCCGGTCTTCCGCGCGGACCTCGACCTGTGGGTCTTCGGTGTCCTGACGGCGGCCTGCACCCTGATCGCGATCGCCGCGGTACTGTGGCGCTATCGGCGGATCGCCGCGTGAGCACGAGCCCAATGGACGAAGGCGTGGTCGTCGAGCTGACGAACGTCTCGCGCTGGTACGGCAACGTGGTCGCGGTCAACGACATCAGCTTCCAGCTGGCTGGTGGCGTCACCGGGCTGCTCGGTCCGAACGGGGCCGGGAAGTCGACCATCCTGCACATGGTCGCCGGGTTCCTGGCTCCCTCGTCCGGGTCGGTGACCGTCGGCGGAGAGCCGTCGTGGCGCCACCCGGAGATGTATCGCCGGATCGGCCTCGTCCCGGAGCGCGAGGCGGTGTATCCCTTTCTGACCGGGCGCGAGTTCGCGACGGCCAACGCCCGGCTGCAGGGCATGGCGCCGGCGGAGGCGGCCGAGGCGGCCGCGCGCGCCATCGGCCTGGTCGAGCTGGACGACGCCGCGGACCGGCCGATCGGCACCTATTCGAAGGGGATGCGGCAGCGCGCCAAGGTGGCCGCCGCGCTCGTCCACGACCCATCGATCCTGCTCCTCGATGAGCCGTTCAACGGGATGGACCCACGCCAGCGGCTGCACATGATGGATCTGCTGCACAGGATGGCGGCGCAGGGTCGAACGATCCTCTTCTCGTCGCACATCCTCGAAGAGGTCGAGCGCCTGGCCGGGCGGGTGCTGGTGATCGTCTCCGGACGCCTGGCGGCCTCGGGCGACTTCCGCGAGATTCGCCGCCTGATGACCGATCGACCGCACACCTTCACCCTCCGCTCCTCGAATGACCGGGGCCTCGCATCCGCCCTGCTGGCGGAGTCGACGACCGCTGGCGCCGCGCTCGACGGGGGCATCCTCACCGTGCGGACGAGCGACTTCGGGGCATTCAGCCGGACGGTCACTGGGATCGCGCGGCGGCACCAGATCAGCCTGCACGAGCTGCTGCCGACCGACGAATCGCTCGAGTCAGTCTTTAGCTACCTGGTGCGCAGGTGAACGGCGTCATCGCGTGGATCACGCTGCGCCAGCTCCTCTCCCGGCGACAGACGCTGCTGCTGCTCCTGCTGGGCGGCGTCCTGGTGCTGGTCGCGGGGATCTTCCGCCTGGCGGGAGAGGAGGCCCGCGCCGTGCCATTCACGGCCGGGCTGCTCAGCAACCTGGGGATCGGAACGC
>DATCQR010000166.1:0-10209 GCA_036569405.1 Candidatus Limnocylindria bacterium | reverse complement strand
GAAGAGAAGGGCGAATGACGCTACGTCCAGCGCGAGACCTGTAAAAATCGTGCCGATCGCAATGTAGCCAACGGTCTTTAAGTCGGTTGCTGGCCGGCTCTCAAAGCCGAGTGGAGTCAACAGGCTCACGAGCAGGACGTTCACCACCAACACGACGGCAAGCGCCATGACGTTTCTGGAGAGTTTCATCACCGGGAGACCGTAACATCCTGTGGTTTGCGGCTGTGGCGTACATCGGCCCCCAGCGTGACAGTGCGGCAGTCGGTGACGGTTCAGTGCCGAGCGCGGGGGCAGCACGGCACGGTTTGACAGAATCGTCACGCACGCCGTAGATTGTCCATGTGACGCGGAATATCAGCGAGGCGCTGAATAACCCGGTCGTGGGGAAGCGGGCGGTCTCTCGAGCGATGCGACGCGCGATCCTCGAGCAGGCGGTCATCGATGAGATGACTTCTTGGAATCCCCTGGAGTTCCTGGGCACCTTCAAGAGCATGCACAAGGGCTCGCTCAGCCTCGTCCACCTCAACGTGCTGGTCGAGCTTGCAACCCAGGGGCCGATGCCGATGGGCAGACTGGCCGAAGCGCTCGAGGTCTCAGTCGCGAGTACGACCGGCATCGTCGACCGCATGGAGAAGCGTGGGTTCGTCGAGCGACGCCACGACGACGAGGACCGTCGCGTGGTCGTCGTCCACCCGACCGATGCCGCCGCCAACTTTTTCAGCTCCCTCCAGCAGCGACGTCGGGACGGAGTGGCGAGGCTCCTCGATACCCTGAGCGACCGGCAACTGCTCGGACTGGTCTCCGGTCACCGCGCGCTGCGGCGAGCGCGGGCAAGACTCGTGGCCGAGGCCACGGAAGGCACCGCGGAGCGGGCCCCGTGATCCGGCTGCTCCGCACAAACCTTCGCGCCTACACCTGGCCACTCGCAGCGGTGATCGTCCTGCTTCTGGTCCAGGCGATCGGCAACCTGTACCTGCCGACCCTCAACGGGGACATCATCAACTTCGGTGTGGCGAAGGGTGACAACGGCTACATCCTGCGCCTTGGCGGATTCATGCTGCTGGTGACCCTGGCGGTTGGGGTCGCATCGATCATCGCGGTCTATGGCGGGGCGAGGATCTCGATGGGCTTCGGGCGCGACGTGCGCAGCGCGATCTTCCGCAAGGTCGAGACCTTCAGCCAGGTCGAGGTCAACCGTTTCGGGCCAGCCTCGCTCATCACCCGCAACACGAACGACGTCCAGCAGGTGCAGATGGTCGTCTTCATGGCGCTGACACTGATGATCTCGGCCCCGATCCTGATCGTCGGCGGGATCATCATGGCCGTCCGCCAGGACGTTCCCCTGTCAGGGCTGCTGGTCGTGGTGCTGCCGATCATGGTCGCCTTCATCGGCCTCGTGATGTGGCGCGCCATCCCGCTCTTTCGGGCCATGCAGACCAAGCTCGACAGGATCAACCAGGTCATGCGCGAGACGCTCTCAGGGGTGCGGGTCATCCGCGCATTCGTGCGCACCGAGCACGAGGAGCAGCGCTTCGATGACTCGAACCAGGACCTGTTCGCCACCTCATTGAGGGTCAACCGCCTGTTCGCGGTCACGATCCCCGTGATGACCGCGATCCTCAACCTTTCGACGGTGGCCGTCATGTGGTTCGGCGCAATCAGGGTCAACAGCGGCGACATGCCGATCGGCAACCTGACCGCCTTCCTCCAGTACCTGATGCAGATCCTCTTCGCTGTGCTCATGGCGGTCTTCATGTTCATCCTCGTGCCGCGCGCCGCGGTCTCGGCCGGCCGGATCCAGGAGGTACTCGACACGGAGCCGATGGTTCGCGATCCGGAGCATCCGGTCGCCTTCCCGGCCGGAGAGCCCGGTGCCGAGCGCCGCGGGGCGACGATCGAGTTCCGCAACGTCGAGTTCCGCTACCCAGGCGCAGAGGAGCCAGTCCTGCACGATATCTCGTTCACGGCTCGCCCAGGCGAGACCACGGCGATCGTGGGCAGCACCGGGAGCGGGAAGTCGACGCTCGTCAACCTCATCCCGCGCCTTTACGACGCGACCGAGGGGGCCGTCCTGGTCGACGGGGTCGACGTGCGCGAGGTGAGTCGCACCGACCTGTGGGCAAGGATCGGGCTCATCCCTCAGAAGGCCTTCCTGTTCAGTGGGACCGTCGCCAGCAACCTGCGCTACGGTGACGAGCAGGCGACGGACGACGACCTGTGGCGCGCCCTGGAGATCGCGCAGAGCCGAGAGTTCGTCTCCGAGATGGACGGCGCGCTCGAGGCGCCCGTCACCCAGGGTGGCACGAACGTCTCCGGCGGCCAGCGCCAGCGGCTGGCGATCGCCCGGGCGCTCGTGAAGCAGGCGCCGATCTTCATCTTCGACGACAGCTTCTCGGCGCTCGACTTCGCGACCGATGCACGCCTGCGGGCGGCGCTCGCTCGCGAGCTCGGCTGGGCGACGGTGATCATCGTTGCGCAACGGGTCGGAACGATCATGAAGGCGGACCGGATCCTGGTCATGGACGCCGGTCGGATCGTCGCGATCGGTACGCACACCGACCTCCTCGAGAACAACGAGACCTATCGCGAGATCGTCTACTCGCAGCTCACCCAGGCGGAGGCGGTGGCATGAGCGGGCCGGGCGGGAATGGCCGGCAGGACAGCGGCACTCCGCCAGGCCAGGACCCAGCCGGGCGGCCTGCCCAATCCCCCGCCGGCGGACCTGGCGCGCGCCGAGGTCCGGGAATGATGGGCGGCATGATCCCGACCGGCGCCAAGGCGCAAAACTTCCGCGCCTCGTTCCGCCGGCTGCTCGAACGCCTCCGGCCTGATGCGCCACTCATCGGCCTGGTCTTCGCCTTCGCCATCGTCAGCGTCCTGTTCGCGATCCTGGGGCCAAAGATCCTGGGCAACGCCACCAACGACATCTTCCAGGGGGTGATCGGCAAGCAACTGCCGGTTGGCGCCACGAAGGAACAGGTGGTCGCCGCCCTGCGGGCCAAGGGCCAGAACCAGTTCGCCGACATGGTCCAGGCGATGAACCTGACGCCGGGTGTCGGTGTCGACTTCGCGGGACTGGCGCAGATCCTCGTCCTCCTGGTGGGGCTCTATCTCGTCAGCTCGGTCTTCTCCTGGATGCAGGCCTACGTCATGGCCGGCGTCACACAGCGGACGGTCTATCGGCTGCGGCAGGACGTTGACCGCAAGCTCGGCAGGCTGCCCCTTAAGTACTTCGACAGCCATTCACGCGGCGACCTGCTGAGCCGTGTGACGAACGACATTGACAACATCGGTCAGACCCTCCAGCAGAGCCTCACCCAGCTGATCACCTCGGTCCTGACCGTCATCGGCATCCTGGTGCTCATGCTGACCATCGACCCGATCCTGGCCCTCCTCTCGGTGCTCGCCGTCCCGCTCTCGATCGTGGTCACCATCCAGATCGCCAAGCGCTCGCAGAAGGAGTTCGTCGCCCAGTGGGCCTCGACCGGGACACTGAACGGCCGCGTCGAGGAGATGCACACCGGCCACGCCATCGTCAAGGCCTTCGGGCGGCAGGAGGAGGCGATCGCCACCTTCGAAGAGGAGAACAACCGGCTCTACGGCGCCAGCTATCGGGCCCAGTTCATCTCCGGGATCATCCAGCCCGCGATGAACTTCATCGCCAACCTCAATTACGTGGCGATTGCGGTCATCGGCGGACTGCGGGTGGCGTCTGGGACCATGACCCTGGGCGACGTGATCGCGTTCATCCAATACTCGCGCCAATTCACCTTCCCGATCGTGCAGACCGCGAGCATTGCCAACGTCCTGCAGTCGGCGGTGGCTTCGGCCGAGCGCGTCTTCGAGCTGCTCGACGAGGAGGAGGAGATCCCTGATCCGGTCGCACCCCAAAGGCTTCGACAGGCCCGCGGCCAGGTCGCCTTCGAGCAGATCTCGTTCCGCTACGAGCCCGATATCCCCCTCATCGAGGACCTGAGCCTCATCGCCGATGCGGGCGAGACGGTTGCAATCGTGGGGCCGACCGGCGCCGGCAAGACGACCCTGGTCAACCTCCTGATGCGCTTCTACGAGCTGGATGGCGGCCGGATCACCCTCGACGGCATCGACACCCGCGACATGACCCGCGACGACCTGCGGCGGACGTTCGGCATGGTCCTCCAGGACACCTGGCTCTTCCACGGCACGATCCGCGAGAACATCGCCTACGGCCGCGACGCGGTCACCGATGAAGAGCTCATCGCAGCCGCCGAGGCGGCGCACGTCGACCACCTGGTGCGAACGCTGCCCGACGGATACGACACCGTCATCGACGACGACGCATCGAACGTCTCGGCCGGGGAGAAGCAACTGCTGACCATCGCCCGCGCGTTCCTCGCCGATCCGCCGGTGCTGATCCTCGACGAGGCCACGAGCTCCGTCGACACCCGCACCGAGGTCCTCATCCAGCAGGCGATGGCGCGCCTCATGAAGGGGCGCACCACGTTCGTCATCGCCCATCGGCTTTCGACCATCCGCGACGCGGACATGATCCTGGTCATGAACCGGGGCCGAATCGTCGAGCAGGGCACTCACGACGAGCTCCTCGCCCGGCGTGGCTTCTACTTCGACCTCTACAACAGCCAGTTCGTGGAGGCGCTCGCCGAGGCTTCCTGAGCGGCTCAGATGCGCCCGCGCCAGATCCCGACCGGCTCGAAGGTCATGGGCACGTCCACGAGGATCAGCTCGCTCGGTTCAACGGCGCGGATGGCGAACTGCGGCTCATCCGTCACCTTGGCGGCATCGCCGGTGGGACCTCCTCGCCGTTGAACGTCGCCCCGCCCTCGATCAGGTAGGCATAGACGCCCCGGCCTGCGCCGATTACTTCGCTTGGCTCCGGGACGTTCGCCGGCGAACACTCAAGAACCACTGTGGCTTACGCTGTGGCATACACCGGCCCCCAGCGTGACAGTGCAGCAGTCTGCAGCGTGGCGAGAGTGCGGTCTGAGGCAGAAACGTCAAAAGCGGCCAGTTTCAAGACCACCGCATTCGTCCACTCTGCCACCCCTCCGGAACTCAATCTTAGCGTGGGACCTTAACCCCAAGGAGTCGAGGGGGACTAGTTGCCCTCGCTTGGGTCTTCCCGGCGCCGTTGCTGGCCCACCGGACAGGCACGAACGTAGTCGAGCACGGCGCTCAACCGGGCCGTCGCCAGACCGATCCGGGTGTCGGCGGCTCCGTAGTACAGGCGAACCTCGTCGCGGAGTTCGTCGACGATCCAGCCGCACGGGAACACGACATGGTGAACGTCACCATGGATCTCGTAGGGCTCACGCGGGCCGAAGGCCCACTCGTCGCTTCGGCGAAGTACGATCGTGGGGTCCTCGAGATCCAGGAGCGCGAAGCCGACACGATAGATCGGTCCGCTGGCAGCGAGATGGGCGCCGTGATACATGACGAGCCAGCCGTCCGGGGTTTCGATCGGTGGCGGTCCCAGGCCGATCTTGCCCGCGTCCCACCAGGCGCCTTCCCGCGCCTCCAGGAGGAGCGCGTGGTCGCCCCAGTGGCGGAGGTCTGGCGAGTAGGAGACCCACATGTGGGCGCCACCGTGCAGCGGCACCGGTCGATGGATCATGGCCCATCGACCGGCAAGCCGCCGCGAGAACAACGCGGCGTCCTTGTCCTCGGGAGGCATGACCGGGCCGAGTCGCTGGACGCTCCGGAAATCGGTCGTGGTGGCAAGGGAAACCAGCGGCCCCCGTCGGCTGTAGGCCGTGTAACTGATGGCCCACTCATCGCGCTCGGGCAGCCAGGTGAGCCGGGGATCCTCGCAGCCCCAGATCTCCTCGGGATAACGATCGGGCTCGGCTACCAGCAATGGTGCGGGGTCGAAGCGCCAGTCGGTGACACCGTCGACGCTGCGCGCCACGTGAAGGTGCGAGATGCCCCGGAAGTCTTCCACGCGGACCAGGAGGAGCGCCTCGGCTCCGACCTGGGCGGCCCCGGGGTTGAAGATGGCGTTGGCCGGGTAGGGCAGGTCCTCCACCGTGAGGATGGGATTGCGTGGGCTGCGTTCGAAGAGCCCATCGGTCTGTGGAGAGGTCACAGCGGCACGTGCACGGGCACAGCATCGCAGGTGCGGGCGTCGCTCGTCCGGCGCAGCTGCCGGATGCGCTCGAGGGCAATCAGCCACATCAGGCTGGACTCGGCACCCTGGTTTCGATTGACGCCGGACGGCGTGAGGCCGTCGTGGCACGCTCCTCGCTCCGGGAGGGCGATGACCACGTCGCCGTCGTTGCGCCCAAGGAACCAGCCATAGCAGCGCTCCATGGTCGATCGGTGGTCCTCGTCGCCGGTCACCACGAGGGCAGCTTCCGCGGCCAAGAGCAAGGCGGTGGCCTCGATCGGTTGCTGATCGTATCGAGCACGCACCCCGTCGCGAGCCCACCAACCGGCGTTGCCCACTACGGACACGTGGCCCGTGGTCGACGTCTCCACGTCCACGAGCCAGTCCAGGAGGTCCAGCCCGCGGCGGACCATGTGCGGGTACCCGAGCCGGTGCCCGCCGACGATGAGCGCACGGGGGATGAGCCCGTTCTCATACGTGAGCACGGTCTCCGGCCACGGCCACGGACCGGGCGTCGTCCCCGACTCGACCCGGTGCCAGAGCGTCGCCGCCAACCGCCGGTAGGTGGCCTCCGTCTCCCCGCCGAGACCGCTGCGGACCGCCGCGTCGCAGCCGATCAGGGCAGCGGCCTGGGGGCGCAGGTACGTCAGCTGCGCGATGCCAGGCAGGCCCCGCTGGAAGAGCGCGATCGCAAGACTCCGGAAACGATCGTCGGCCCCGACCCCGGCCGCCTGTCCGAGCGCCATCATCGCCCGCGCATGGGCGTCCTCTGAGCTCGGCCCGATCAGCCAGTCGCCGGCCATGCCCCGGAAATTGCGAAACCGTCCGTTGTCGTCCGCGAAGGCACTCTCGAGGAAGCGGATGGCACGCCAGGCGCTGGGCGCGACCTCCGCCCAGCCGATCTCCGCAGCGTGCAGGAGATCCACCAGGAGCGCCCGCGCCACATCGTCGGTGCAGTAGCCGTGCGTGAGATCGGGCTGGGCGCCCAGCGCATGCTGAATGATCGCGATCTCGTCGGAGATCGCTTCAAGATGGCGCCGGCTGACTGGATAGAGTGGCGCTCGGTCAGACACTGGTCGCGGCCAGAGTTGCCGCGAGGGCTTTCGGGACGGCGGGCCTGCCGGCGATCCTGGCAAAGAGGCGACGGTATGCGTTCCCCACCTCCGGCCAGATCATCGTCCGGCTGTGGCTGTACGCTCGCGCTCCCAACTCGGCGCGCCAGTTCGCATCTCGCAAGAGCGCGATGAAGGCCGCGCCGAGTGCGGTGGATGATCCGGGCGGCACGAGGATGCCCCGACCGTCCGCCAGCAGCTCGGCGGCGTAGGCATATGGGGTCGAGACGATCGCCTTGCCCGCGCCCATGGCGTACGCCAGTGTGCCGGAAACGATCTGCTCGAGATTGGGATACGGCGTTACGAAGACATCGGCGGCCTCCAGCCAATGACTCAGCTCCACCCGACCCAGGAACCGATCGACGAACTGAACCTGGTCGGCCAGGCCGAGCGCGTCGACCCGATCGACCAGGCGCTGGCGGTACGTTTCGCCCTCATGGCGGAGGAGTCCGGGGTGGGTTGCTCCAAGAACCACATACCGAGCGGTCGGGATGGCAGCCACCACCGCCGGCATCGCCTCTATCGCGACTTCGTAGCCCTTGCCGTGGCCGAGCAGGCCGAAGCTCAGGATCACCGCGTGGCCGCCAAGCCCAAGACCCGGCTTCATCGTTTCCGGATCGACCAGCGGCAGGTTGTGCACCCCATGCGGGATCACGTCGACCCGGCCCGGATCGATCCCGTAGGCTTCGGTCAGCAGCGCGGCCGCGGCGCGCGACATGACGACCGTCGCTTCGGTCGCGCCGATCAGCTCGACGAGGATCTGTCGTTGCCGGAGCGTTGGATGACGCAGCACCGTGTGCAGCGTTGCCACGGCAGGGATCTCCAGGGCGTGGAGGAACTCCAGCACGTGTTCGCCGTCGGCCCCACCCCAGATCCCGTATTCATGTTGGATCGACACGACGTCGATCCCGCAGTGATTGAGCGCATGGGCAACGCGGGCATAGTCTCCCGCCTCGTCGCGCCGGATCCTGTGGTGGACCTCAGCCGGGTACGGCGACTGGTGGTCCGGCGGGCTGAGCGCCACAATCTCACGCCAGCCCGAGACTGCGGCCAGGTCATGCGTGAAGGTGGCGATCCCGCAGCGCCACGGGGGATAGGTCGAGACAAATGCGGTTCGAATGAGGGTACTCCGATCATTCACGGGGGTGGCTCAGGCGTGCTGATCGTCGGCCTCGGCCTTGGTCCGGTGAATCGTGCCGGGCGCGTGCTGGGGCGGGGCGTAGACAGTGTAGAGCTTGAGGTCGACCGAGCCATCGTTAACGAAGTTGTGGCGCGTGCCGGCGGGGACGTGGACGAGGCGACCGGGCGTCACCGAGCTGCGTCGGCCCTCGAGGACGGCCGCGCCTTCTCCCCCGACGAAAACGAGGACCTGGTCCACATCGTAGTGGACCTCCTCGCCGATCTCGCCCTCGGGCGGGATGCTCATCACCACGACCTGGGCGTGGGGCCCGGTCGAGACGACCTCGCGGAAGAACGTGTTGCGCTTCGCTCGGGCGAGGATGTCCTCGCTGAACGGCATGGTTACCTTCAGGGTGGCAAGCGTCATGGCAATCTCCTTTGTCTCCCGAGTGTGCGAGACGGCTCCCCACCCCGCTAGAGCCGAACGTCCTGTAATCGGCCCAACGGACCGCCGGCTCCAGGGTGCCGCCCCCGCCCCCGCGCGCGAGGCTTAGCCTCCCGGGAGCTCAGTCCGCCGGCGGCACCGAGCACGGGCGCCAGCCGTCGTGATCGTGGACGAGGGGCGGCCGCTGCGTCTGTCCCATCGTCGTCGCTCGCCGCGACCGTCTCGAGGCTGTGGCTTACGCTGTGGCTTACACCGGCCAGCAGCGTGGCAGTGCAGCAGTCTTCAGCGTGCAGACGGTGCGGTCTGAGCGGGCCGGAGCGGACGTTGTTGGCGCGCAGGCACGTGTCCGCGCATGACCAACACGGAGCACCGGGAATGCAGCAGGACGTGGTGAGCCACGCTGCCCATGAGGAGCCGCTGAAGACCGCCCAGTCCACGCGACCCGGTGATGATCACGTCCGCACCCAGGTCGGCTGCGGCGGTCTCGATCTCTCGAGCGGCCTCGCCGACTCGTACGGAGCTCTCCGCATGCCAGCCGGCAGCCACCAAACGCGCTGCCATCTCGTCCGCCATGACGCGATGACGGTCGACCTCATGCCA
The DNA here is from genome assembly GCA_036569405.1 of Candidatus Limnocylindria bacterium. GTDB lineage: Bacteria > Chloroflexota > Limnocylindria > QHBO01 > QHBO01 > CF-167. The sequence continues at coordinate 830 of DATCQR010000166.1, read as the reverse complement.
GGCATCCAGCTGCGGCGGATCACTGCCGAGCATCCCCCGCATGAGCGTAGTCCCTTCGCCCTGGGTCGAAGGCGGGGCGACGGACAGGACGTTGATCGGCGCGTCGCGGAAGACGTTCCATGCTGCGACCACGGCCGGGATGGCTTCGGCGCTCTGCGATCCGTCGGTGGCGACGAGGATTCGAGTAATACGTGGCCCCCGGGCCACCAAGACCGGGCAAACGGCATGGTCGACGAGCGTCGCGGAGACCGAGCCAAGCAGAGCGGAGGCAGCCACTCCGAGCCCGCGACTGCCGACAACAATCAGGTCGGCACTCACATCGTCCGCTTCGGCCAGAAGAACATCGGCAGCGCGACCCCGAGCGACTACCGTCTCGGTGGCATAGCCCTGCCGGCGGATCGGTTCCGAAAGGCGCTGGAGCGTGTTGAAGAGCGCGCGCTGCGCCTCGTCGTCTGCGGCGGGATCCGATGGCGATGGCGCGCGGCCAATCCAATCGGCCGGCAGCTCGAAAGCGCCCACCAGCCGGATCTTTGTATCGGTTGGCCAGACCGTTGCCGTCACCAAATCCAACGCGGTCAGCGAGGCATCGGAACCATCAACCCCCATCACAATCCGCATCGCTGCACCTCGTGTTTCTTGGCAGAAGAGCCAGGAGCCTGACCCCGGCGAGTTGGTCGCTCGCCGTTTGGATCAGGCTTCCCGGGGTTACGGCCGGGTGACGGGACCCGCGAGTGGTCCCCTCAGGCCGGCACGTTCATCGGCCGCAGAACTGGGACCGGCTGCGACTCAGGCCGCGTGGCCCATACCAGGCCCGCGCCCGTCAGGATCAG
>DATCQR010000165.1:0-3105 GCA_036569405.1 Candidatus Limnocylindria bacterium | reverse complement strand
AGCCGTACCGGGTGGGCGACGTGTTCGCGCGCCACGGGCCGGAGCCACTCGCGCCCTCCTTCAGCTCGGCCCGCCTGGCGGCTCGACTCAAGGGACGATCCGCGCGGCTGAAGACGCTCCTGCTGGACCAGACCTTCATCGCCGGGGTCGGGAACATCTACGCGGATGAGGCGCTGTGGCGAGCACGGCTGCACCCGCTCCGCGCGGCCGACACGCTGACGCCGGAGGAGATGCGACGGCTGCATCGTGCTATCCGCGCCGTGCTCCGGCAGGGGATCGCAAACCGCGGGACCAGCTTCGGCGATTACGTCGGCGCGGATGGCGAGCCGGGCGACAATGCCGAGCGGCTGGCGGTCTACCAACGAACGGGGCAGCCCTGCCTGCGCTGCGGGCGCCCGATCTCCCGGATCGTGGTGGGGCAGCGCAGCACGCACTTCTGTCCCCACTGCCAGGTGCTGCCCGATGAGGCGGGGCCGGGATGAAGGTCATCGGGCTGACCGGCAACATCGGCTGCGGCAAGAGCACCGTCTCGGGCATGCTGCGCGACCTGGGGGTCGCCACCATCGATGCCGACGAGGTGGCCCGCGAAGTCCGCAACAACGACGGGCCCGCCCGAGACCGCATCGAGCGGCGCTTCGGCACGTCGGACGCGGGCAAGCTGGCCGCGATCGTGTTCGCCGACCCCGAGGCGCTCGCCGACCTCGAGGCGATCCTGCATCCGCCGGTGCGGGACGCGGTGCGCACCCGGCTGGCAGAGCTGATGGACGCCGGTGCGGAGGTGGCCTGCATCGAGGCCATCAAGCTGCTGGAGTCGCCGCTCCTGGACCGGTGCGACGAGATCTGGGTGGTCCGCTGCGACGAGGCCGACGCGCTGGGCCGGCTGGCCGCGCGCGGCCTCGACGAGGAGGCTGCTCGGGCGCGACTGGCGAACCAGACCGCGCAGGAGGACAAGGTCGCGGCGGCCAATCGGGTGATCGATGGCTCGGCCTCGATCGATGAGACCCGACGCCAGGTGGAGGCCGCCTATGAGGCCCTGACGGCGGTTCGCTAGAATTCAGCCCCGCCCCTCCGTCCGTCGCCACGAGGCCCATCCTCCATGCCCGATCTCAAGGTCCACGCGCCATTCGAGGCGACCGGCGATCAACCGACCGCCATCGCGGCGCTGGTGGATGGGGTGCAGACCGGGCTGAAGCACCAGGTCCTGCTGGGCGCCACCGGGACCGGGAAGACCTTTACAGCGGCCAAGGTGATCGAGGCGATCGGCAAGCCGACGCTGGTCATGGCGCATAACAAGACGCTGGCCGCGCAGCTCTACCAGGAGTTCCGCGAGTTCTTCCCCGACAACTCGGTCGAGTACTTCGTCAGCTACTACGACTACTTCCAGCCGGAGGCCTACCTGCCGCGGTCGGACACCTATATCGAGAAGGACTCGTCGCGAAACGACGAGATCGATCGGCTGCGGCACAACGCCACGCGCGCCCTGTTCGAGCGGCGCGACGTGATCATCGTGGCGTCCGTCTCGTGCATCTACGGCCTGGGGGCACCAGTCGACTACGGGGCAACGGTCATCAACCTGAAGGTCGGCGGCCACTATCGGCGCGACGGGATCCTGCGGCACCTCGTCGACCTCCAGTACCAGCGCAACGATGCGGCCATGGCGCGCGCGCGATTCCGGGTGCGTGGCGACGTGCTGGAGGTGCAGCCGCCGCACGGCGAGTACCTCGTGCGGGTCGACTTCTTCGGCGACGAGGTGGAGAAGATCGTCGAGGTCGACTCGCTGACCGGCGAGGTGCTGGCCGAGCGGAAGGAGGTCAACTTCTACCCGGCCTCCCACTACGTAACTCCGCGCGACAAGCTCCTGGTGGCGATCACCAAGATCGAGGCGGAGATGGAGGAACGGGTTGCCTGGCTCTCCAGCGAGGGTCGCGATCTGGAGGCCGCGCGCCTCAAGCAGCGCACCGACTTCGACCTCGAGATGATGCGCGAGGTTGGCTACTGCTCCGGGATCGAGAACTACAGCCGGCACCTGGCCGGCCGGGAGCAGGGCAGCCGGCCGTGGACCCTGATCGACTACTTCCCGACCGACTTCCTGCTGATCGTGGACGAGAGCCACATCTCGGTCCCGCAGGTGCACGGCATGTACAAGAACGATCGGACCCGCAAGGAGATCCTGGTCGACTTCGGATTCCGCCTGCCCTCGGCGCTCGACAACCGGCCGCTTACCTTCGAGGAGTGGGAGGACCACATCAACCAGGTGATCTACATGAGCGCCACTCCCGGACCCTACGAGACGGAGCGGGCGGAGCGGGTCGCGGAGCAGTTCATCCGGCCGACCGGGGTGATCGATCCCCAGATCACGGTGCGGCCGACCGCCGGCCAGATCGACGACCTGCTGGCCGAGATTCGCGAGACGGTGGAGCGCGGCGAGCGGGCGCTGGTCACGACCCTCACCAAGAAGATGGCCGAGGACCTGGCGGACTACCTGGCCGAGCTCGGGATCAAGGTGCAGTGGCTGCACAGCGAGGTCGACACCCTCGAGCGGGTCGAGATCCTGCGCGACCTGCGGCTGGGGGTGTACGACGTCCTGGTCGGCATCAACCTGCTGCGCGAGGGGCTGGACCTGCCGGAGGTGACGCTGGTCGCCATCCTGGACGCCGACAAGGAGGGCTTCCTGCGTTCGGGCGGCTCCCTGATCCAGGTCATCGGCCGGGCCGCTCGAAACATCGGTGGGCGGGTGATCATGTATGCCGATCGAGAGACCGATTCGATGCGCGCCGCGATCGAGGAGACGACGCGCCGTCGGGAGCGACAGGTCGCCTACAACACCGAGCACGGGATCGTCCCCGAGACGATCATCAAGGAGATCCGCGACATCAACGACGGGCTGCGCCGCGTCGCCGAGGAGCGTGCCGAGCTCGACGTGGCAGGCAAGGAGCCCGAGGAGCTGGCCGCGATGATGGGCCGGCTCGAGGCTCAGATGAAGGAGGCGGCGCGCAACCTGGAGTTCGAGCGTGCCGCTGCGCTGCGCGACGAGATCCTCCAGCTGCGCCGCCTGCGCGAGGAGCTGGCGGCCGCCCCGGGGAGCATCCCCGCCGACGTCTACGC
>DATCQR010000164.1:0-2640 GCA_036569405.1 Candidatus Limnocylindria bacterium | reverse complement strand
GAAAGCCATAGACGCTCGAGAGAAGGCATCCGAGAGCAAAGGCCAAGATGCATAGCCGGCCGCGTTGCTCGAGCGCGTACATGATCATCATGAAGCCGAGGGCGAGGACGCCATAGCCACTAATTAGAGACACGCCCCCAGTTTGGCTCCTTGGGCACCGACCCTCGGTACCGACCGCCTTTGTTGACCCTCAAGTGTGCCTGCGGACAGGCTGCGCTGGAGTCGAACCCCCACAGCTTTCGCGGCGGTTTTACAGGAATCCTCACGGCGTCTGCCGAGAGCCGCCGACGTCCGCCCGGAGTACGGATTTCGAGCCTTAGTTCCGCCAAGATTCGCCGGCAGACGCGCAAGTCCGTCGGCGTTGCTGTCAGTGGCTAGGCAACAGAGCCCACCTCAAGGGCGCGCGGCTATCGTTTGGGCCTCTCCCTGAATTCGAGCGGTTTGACTGGGCCCGCCGGATCTCTCGCCGCCCGGTCGTATGCCTCGTCGCGCCGCCTGTGGCGGCAACAGTGCACAGCCTGTAGGGAGCTCAGATGCTCGTGGCGGCAGGCAAGCTCGTGGTAGACGCTGACCCAGTAGCGCTCGCCGCGTCGCAGGATGGCCTTGCTGGCCGGGAGGGCGTCCGATGGGTGCACGGCCGAAGTGTAAAGCGGGTGACAGTGCGGGCTGTAGGGCGGCAAAAGTCGGTCCTGGTCAAGCTGCTCGCTGATAGACATGGTGGAGTCCGCCGAGGACAGGACGGACAGTGACGGCGCCGTAATGACCCTGCGGCCGTGGAGCCGGAGGCTGGAGGCCGAGGGTGCGATGGGGGCGATCGTGGTTGTAGTAGCGGACGAGCTCGGTCAGGATCGCGCGCAGGAGCGTCGCCGATCGTGCCGGATGGAGTTTTGCCCTCCTACAGGTGCTCCGGCGCAAGGCCCCGGGCGGCGGTGAGCACAGCCGCCAACGCCGTCGCCACCGGCCTGCGCTTCCTTCTCCTACGGACCTTCCTGTCTCACGCTCGCACTCAGGCGAGGACGGCCTCTTTGTAGGTCAGCTCGCTCAGGTCCTCGAGGGGTAGGATCCCGCTCTTCGCAACCCAGCGGTAGGTCGATTCGAATGAGTCGCGGGTGTAGGGCGCGACGACGATCCGCTCGCCCAGCCCGAAGGCGCGCACGTCGACCAGCGAGTGGAACTCGGGCGCGAGTTCGCGCAGGTAGTAGTGCTTGTACCGATGGGGCTCGAGATCGATGTCGCGCTGCGCGCGCTCCAGCGCACGCACGTAGCGCTCGACGTCCGCCGGGATCGCTTCACCGGTCACCAGGAAGGCGACGATGAACGTGGTGTCGAGGATCTTTCGGAAGCCCTGCTGCTCGAGCACGTAGGTGGGAGGGCCGAAGAGGTTGGCCGCCTCGAGACGGCGGTCAACCATCAGCCGCAGCCGGTCGGCCGGGATGCCGACGAAGCGCAGCCGGACGTCCGCGGGACCGAGGATTCCCTCCAGGCCCTGCACCGTCGCGAAATGGCTGCCCGAACGCAGGCCGACCCCGATCTCGACCCCGGCCAGGTCCTCAGGGCGCAGGACCGCCGACTCCGGGGGCACGTAGATGCCACCGGGGGCTACCGCGTAGGCGCGGCCCCACATGCGCCCGTGCTGTGTGGCCGAGGCAGCGTTGATCGCCCAGTGGCACGCGCCGCTGACCTCGCACTGGCGGCCCTGACGCATCGAATCGAAGGCGCCATAGAGCACTTCGTCGGGACCACCGTCGACGGCGGGCTGCGCCCCCGCGGCGCGGAAGTCGACGTCGGAGACGAACTCATAGTCGAGTCCCTCGTCCGCGAAGTAGCCCTTCTCTTCCGCCACCCACTCCTGCAGCCGGTTGTGCGGCACGATCCTGAACTTCGACATGTCCACCTCCGTTCGAATCATGACACCGGTCGCACGGGTTGGTTCAGCTAGTGTTCTGAGCCATCGCCGAGCTGCGCCACTACCGCTATTTCGTCGAGATCGCAAAGCGCGGCTCCTTCACGGCCGCGGCCGAAGGACTCAACATCACCCAGTCGACGCTGAGCGAGCAGATCCTCCAGCTGGAGCGGGAGTGCGGCTCCACGCTCTTCAACCGCGCCCACTCCGGCATCACGCTGACAACGGCCGGTGACTACCTGCTGCCGCGCGCACAAAAGCTGCTGGCCGACGCGGCGGAGACGCGTGAGGGTCTGGCGGGTTTTCGCACCGGCTACCACGACCGCCTTCGGATGGCCTCCGTCCTGGGCCCGCTGCAGTCCTGGTTGCCGGACGCGCTCGCCGAGTTCGCTCAGCTCCACCCGCACGTCCAGCTGCAGGTTCGGTTCGCCGACGCGGTGAACGAGATCCTGACCCAGGTCGCCGCCGGTGAGCGCGACCTGGGGGTCGTCAGCCTGCGCCCCTCGGCGCCCGCCCGGTCGCGCCACGACGCTCTCGAGCAGACGGTCATCCTGGATGAGGACCTGGTGGTCCTGGCCCCGGCCGGCCACTCGCTCGGCCAGCTCACGCACGTCAGCCAGGCCGACCTCCGGGAGACGCCGCTGATCCTGTTCCCGCCCGACTACTACATAAGGCAGATCACGGAGGACTGGACGCGCCGAGGCGGGTACGCACCGATCGTGGCGGCGGAGCTGGGC
>DATCQR010000163.1:0-1807 GCA_036569405.1 Candidatus Limnocylindria bacterium | reverse complement strand
CCCGCGGTGGTCAGGGAAGAGGTGGTCGAGGTGATGGTGCCGGAGGTCATGCGCCAGGTGCTTCAGGAGGGCGCGATCGATCCGATCGAAAGCCCCGACGTCGAGGTGCTCGAGCTGGAGCGCGGCAGGCCGGCGCGGCTGAAGGCGACCGTCAGCGTGATGCCCGAGGTGAAGCTCGGCGAGGTGCCGAAGCTTGAGGAGCCGATCAATTCGATCGAGGTCACGGACGAGATGGTCGATCGCCGCCTCGAGGACCTTCGCGAGCCGCTGGCGGAGATAACACCGGTGGAGCGTGAGGCTCGCATGGGCGACGTGGTGGTGATCGACGTCGAGGTCGATGTGGACGGCGCGGTGGTCGAGTCGGAGACGCGCAAGGCGATGGAGGCGGAGCTGAAAGAAGGCGTCTTGCTGCCCGAGCTGCTCGAGGTGATTCCCGGCTCATTCGTCGGCGACACGCGATCGGTGACCGTGAAATTCCCCGAGGACTACAGCGAACCTCGGCTGGCCGGCAAGGACGCGACGATCAAGGTCACAGTCCAGGGCGTCAAGGAGAAGGTGCTCCCCGCCCTCGACGATGAGATGGCCAAGCAGCTGAGCAACGGCGAGCACGAAAACGTGGAGTCATTCCGCAAGTCGACGCGCGCTGCGCTGGAGGAGTCCGCCAACGAGATGGCGAAGCTCGACCGCGAGCAAGCCCTCGTCAAGGGTCTTGTCGAGTCGTCTAGCGTCGACGTGCCGGTGGCGCTAGTGGATCGTGAGCTGACGAGCCAGCTCGAATCCATGGAGCGGACGCTGAGCCGCCAGGGGTTGAAGCTCGAGAGGTACTTCGAGTATATGGGCAAGAACATCAACCAGTGGGTCGAGGAGGAGCGCCCTGCCGCCGAGCAGCGCCTCAAGGTCGACCTCGTGCTGGGCGAGTATGCGAAGCGGCAGGACCTCGAGCCGTCGGATGAGGACGTCGCGAGCTTCCTCGAAGAGCAGGCGGGCCAGGACGATGAGCTGAAGGGCCAGGTCGAGGAGCTGAAGAGAAGCGAGAGCGCGCGGCGGTATTTCGCCTCACGGCTAAGGCGGCGGCGCGTGCTGGATCGCCTGACCGCTGAAGCGCCGACCTCCAAGTAAGGCGCCCCAAGCAGCAATACCCGTTCTGACAGGGGGGTTGCGCCGGGAGCCGGCTCCCGCCGGGCCCGCCGCACCAGAGGGGGGAATTCCCCCCTCTCGACTTGACGGAACCGGGGGGAGGCGTGTCTAGAATGACGTTGTGCACGATATGAACCGGATACATCGCCCCGAGAGCTACCTGGTGCCGATGGTGGTCGAGAACACGGGGCGCGGCGAGCGCGCCTTCGACATCTACTCCCGGCTGCTGAAGGACCGCATCGTTTTCATCGGTACGCCCATCGACGACCAGGTGGCGAACCTGGTGGTCGCGCAGCTTCTGTTCCTGCAGTCCGAGGACCCCGACAAGGAGATCTCGCTCTACGTCAACAGCCCGGGCGGCGGGGTCACCGCGGGGCTGGCGATCTACGACACGATGCAGTACATCCGGCCGGCGGTGTCGACGATCTGCATCGGCATGGCCTACTCGATGGCCGCAGTCCTGCTGGCGGGCGGCGCGCACGGCATGCGCTACGCGCTGCCTCACGCCAACATCCTCATCCACCAGCCGTGGGGCGGGATGCAGGGCCAGGCGACCGACATCCAGATCCACGCCAAGGAGATCCTTCGCACCCGCGAGCAGCTGAACCAGATCCTGGCTCGGCACACGGGTCAGAAGATCGAGAAGGTGACGCTCGACACCGAGCGCGAC
>DATCQR010000162.1:0-2073 GCA_036569405.1 Candidatus Limnocylindria bacterium | reverse complement strand
GGTCGGAGGCGGAGAAGATCGCGTGCAGCCGCTTGCGGGCGACGGCGGTGAGCGGCTGCCCCCGCCGGTGCAGCAGGTACGCGTAGGCACGGCGATCCGATCGGCCGACCCGACCGCGCAGCTGGTAGAGCTGCGCCAGCCCGAGCGTATCGGCGCGGGCGATGACGATCGTGTTCGCGTTCGGGATGTCCAGCCCCGACTCGATGATGGTCGTGCACACCAGGACGTCGAAGCGGCCGGCGTCGTAGTCGAGCATCACCCGTTCGAGCATCCCCTCCGCCATCTGTCCATGGCCGATGGCGACCTTGGCCCGCGGCACCAGGCGCCGCACCCGCTCGGCAGCCCCTTCGATCGTCTCGACCCGGTTGTGGACGTAGAAGACCTGCCCGCCACGGTCCAGCTCGCGGTTGATGGCGTCCCGCACCAGGCCGTCATCGTCCTCCGCGATGCGCGTCAGGATCGGCAGCCTCGCCTCCGGCGGCGTCTCGATCACCGACAGGTCGCGGATCCCGACCAGGGAGAGGTGCAGCGTGCGCGGGATCGGCGTGGCCGAGAGCGTGAGCACGTCGACCTCGCGCCGCATCGACTTGATCCGCTCCTTGTGGCCGACCCCGAAGCGTTGCTCCTCATCGACGACCAGCAGCCCGAGGTCGGCGAATGCGATGTCCCGGCTGAGGATCCGATGCGTCCCGATCAGGATGTCGACCTCTCCCCCGGCGGTGGCATCCACGATCCGTCCCTGCTCGGCCTTGCCGACGAACCGGCTCAGCATCTCGACCCGTACCGGGAATGGCGCCAGGCGGCGGCGGAAGGTGCCCAAGTGCTGCTGCGCCAGCACGGTGGTCGGGACGAGGACCGCCACCTGCTTGCCGTCCTGCACGGCCTTGAATGCGGCGCGCAGCGCCACCTCGGTCTTGCCGTAGCCGACGTCGCCGCACACCAGCCGGTCCATCGGCCGGCGGCGAAGCATGTCGGCCTTGACCTCCTGGATGGTCCGTTCCTGGTCCTTCGTCTCGGTGTACGGGAACGCCTCCTCCAGCTCGCGCTGCCAGGTCGTGTCCGGCGAGAAGCTGAAGCCCGGCGCCGATGCCCGCGCCGCATAGATGGCCAGCAGGTCCTCCGCGAGCTCCGCCACGGCGCGACGCACGCGTCCCTTGGTGCGCTCCCAATCGGTCCCGCCCAGGCGAGAGAGGGTCGGTGCCGGGCCGCCGCTGTAGCGCGTGATGCGCCCGATCTGGTCCGCCGGCAAGAAGATCTTGTCGTCGCCGGCGAAGTCGAGCTGGAGGTACTCCTTGGTGGCGCCGCCGTACTCGCGCTGCGTCATCCCCGCGTAGCGGGCAATGCCATGGTCGATGTGGACCACCGCGTCGCCGACCGCCAGCTTCCCGATCAGGTCGCGGGTCATGGAGCGCTTCGACGGCGTCAGGCGTCGAACCCGGGTGGCGCCGAACAGCTCGCGGTCGGTGAGCAGCTGCAGGCCTGATGGGCCGTGCGTGAAACCGCCGGAGAGCGAGCCATGGACAAGGCCGATGCCGCCTGGTGGCGGGGTCTCGGTCAGCTCCGCAACCGGCGCGACGGCACGGCCCTCCTCCTCGAGCAGCTCGCCGACGCGACTGGCCTGGTCGGTCGTGACCACGAGCCGCTTTCCCGACGCCAGCTGGGCCAGCCACGAGCCGATGCGGTCGGCCCGTCCCGGCAGCGACGGTGCGGTCGCATAGCCGGCATCGGCGCCGCCCTCGTCGAGGACCTCGGCCGCGCGCGCCGCCAGGACGCCAAGCGTGGCCAAAGCCTCGTAGGGAAGGGGCCAGGCATCCGGAAGCTCGCCCGACGCAATGAGGCCCGCGCGACGCTCGGTGGCCTGCGTGTCCAGGTCGGCCGCGATCGCGCGCAGCTCGAACGGGTCGGTGAGCACGACGTGTGCGCTGGCGGGGATGTGCTCGGCCGCCGGACCGGCGGTGAGAAGGGCTGCCCACGTTTCGGCCGCCTCCCCAACGTCGCCCTGCTCGAGTCGCACGAGGTCGGCCTGCAGCGCCTCCGAGGGGAGGCTCGGCGCCCGGCCGGCCAGGGCGTCCC
>DATCQR010000161.1:0-6475 GCA_036569405.1 Candidatus Limnocylindria bacterium | reverse complement strand
GAGGAGGTACGGGCTCGTCTCGGAGGCAAGGCGGTTGGTCACGCGACCAAGTCTGTCACCTCGACGAGCCCGCCGCCTTCACCGCTACTGCTGCGGCTCGAGACCGGACCAGCTGAGGGCGGTCGGCTCAGCGCTGCCCATGCAGGGTGGCACCGGGTCGAGGCCACCGTTCGCGACGGCTACCGTCGCGAACGAATCCCAGCCGGACATCCTCAACGCGAGAGTCACCGGCGCCGCCGGGGCGGCTTCGCACCAGTTGCTCCAGGTGACCCCGATGGTGAACGAGTCCCCGGGCACAAGCGCGACCGACCCCCCGGCCTGGGCCGCCCCCGTCGTGACCAGCACGCTTCCCTTGGCATCGGCAACCTCGGCCGCCAGCCCCTTGCCGAGCATGCAGGCCGCGCGTCCGCTCGCCAGCGCCACCGTCACGACCGTTCCGCGTGAGCCCGCTGCGCCCCCCCACGGCTCCGCCGTAAGGCTCACGTCCTGCGGCCCGCATGCGCCGCCGCCCGATACCGGCGTCGAGGCCGCGGCCGACGGCGACGTCGATTCGGTCGAGCCAACGCCCGGGTCAGAGCCGGAGAAGAGGCCTGCGGCGATGGCGACCGCCAGCGCACCGGCCACGCCCGCGCCCACGAGCATGACGGCCCGCGGCAGCCGTGAGCCTCGGCTGGCAACCGGGGCTTCATCCAGCGTCATCGGGAGCCGCGCCGGCACGTATCCCTCTTCGCGCGGGCTGCGCTGGGTGCGCAGGTCCCGCTCCAGGTCCTGGTCGTTCATCGCGATGCCTCCTCGCCAAGCTCGACGCGAAGGGCGTCGAGCGCACGGCTCACATGGCTGCGCGCCGAGGGTGCGGCGATCCCCAGGATCGCCCCGATCTCCTCGTACGGCAGATCTGCCCGATATCGAAGGTAGACCGCCAGGCGCTGCCTCTCCGGCAACCCCTCAACCGCCTCCCAGATCGCCATCCGATCGGCGTGGTCGACGCCGGAGCGACGCTCGGGCTGCGCGCCCAGCCGCTCGGTCAGGAGACGGACGCGGCGATGCCAGCGATGGCGGTCCATCGCGAGTCGGTAGAGCGAGCGGAACGCCCAGGCGTCCGGGCGCTCGATGCCGGCCCCCTCGCGAAGTGCTGACCAGAGGCGCAGGAGCGTCTCCTGCACCGCGTCGTCCGCCTCGTCAGGCGAGAGGCCGAGGTGGCGGGCAAGCCCCCACAGCTCGCCGCCCCTCTCCTCCTGCAGGTGTACGACGATGTCACGCAAAAGATCGGTCTCCGATGCTGCCGAGAGCACGTTCGTCCGCGCGTTCAGGGTGGTGGTGATCATGCCCATCCGACGCCCGACAGGGCCGGAACGTTGAAAGCCGCGGCACAGCCTTCTGCGTCAGGCGGGCCGCTCGCTGGCGAACTGCTCGGCGTACAGACGCGCGTAGAGGCCCTCGTGGCGCACCAGCTCGTCGTGGGTCCCGCGCTCGACGATGCGCCCGCGATCGAAGACGAGGATCAGGTCGGCCCGCAGGATGGTCGACAGGCGGTGCGCGATGGCGATCGTGGTGCGCCCCTCCATCAGGCCCGCCAGCGCACCCTGGATGAGCCGTTCGCTGACCGTGTCGAGTGCGCTGGTCGCCTCGTCAAGGAGCAGGATGCGGGGGTCCTTGAGCAGGACGCGCGCGATCGCCACGCGCTGCTTCTCGCCGCCGGAGAGCTTGTAGCCGCGCTCCCCGACGATGGTGTCATAGCCATCGGGTAGCTCCATCACGCGGTCATGCATCGCCGCCGCCCGGGATGCGGCCTCGATCTGCTCCATGGTCGCGTCCGGCTTTGCGTATCGCAGGTTCTCGACGACCGATGAATGGAAGAGGTAGGTCTCCTGGGTCACCACGCCGATCTCGCGCCCCAGGGACTCGAGGCGGATCCTGCGCACGTCGATGCCATCGATCTCGACGGCACCTTCGTCGACGTCATAGAGTCGCGGGATCAGGTAGGTGGTGGTGGTCTTTCCCGCACCGGAGGGACCGACCAGGGCGACCAGCTGGCCGGGCATCGCCTCGAAATCGATCTCGTCCAGCCCGAACGGTCGGACCGGGATCGGAACGGCACGGCCCTCCGCCTCGGCCTGCTCGACTTCGGCCGGGACCGCCACTGCCGAGGGTGGTGACGGATAGCGGAAGGTGACGTTCCGGAACCTCACGTCTCCGCGGAGCGTGGCGGGGTCGAGGGCGATCGCATCGGGGGCGTCGCGGATCTCCGGCTCCATCTCGAGGTACTCGAAGATCCGGTCGAAGAGGGCGAGGGCGCCCTGGATCTCGACCTGCACGTTCAGCAGCTGCCCAAGGGGGAAGAAGAGCCGGCTCTGGAGCGTGGTGAAGGCGACGATGGTGCCGATGCTGACGTTGGTGTCGCCGCCGATGATGAGGGAGCCCGCCAGCAGGTAGACGAACGCGGGCGCGATCGAGAAGAAGGTGCCGATCATGGCGAAGAACCAGCGCCCGATCATCTGCTGCCGGATCTGCAGGTCGCCGAGGCGTCGCGACTCCCGCCCGAACTTCTCGATGCTCGCCTGCTGCTGACCGAAGGTCTTCGAGAGCAGGACCCCCGAGACGGAGAGCGACTCCTGGGTGATGGCGCTCACCTCGGCCAATGACTGCTGCGTGAGGCCGCTCACCACGCGCCGCACCTTGCCGACCCGGTAGGTGATGTAGGCGAACACGGGCAGCATGCCAAGGCTGAGGATCGTCAGCCGCCAGTCGAGGATCAGCATTGCGATGACCGTGGTGGCCACCGTCGCGAAGTTGGCGAGCAGCGAGGCGGCCGTATCGGTCACCACCGACTGCACGCCGTTGACGTCGTTGCCGATGCGGCTCTGGATCTCGCCGGTCCGCGTCTCGGTGAAGAAGCGGAGCGGCATCCACTGCAGGTGGCTGTAGAGGGCCAGTCGCAGGTCGTCCATGACGCGCTGGCCGACCACGTTCGACAGGTACGACTGCCAGACCCCGAGCAGGCTGGTGCCGATTGGGAGCACGATCATCAGCCCGGCCTGCAGGTAGAGGAGTCCCAGGTCCCTGGGCCCAGTCAGGTTGTCGATGATCAGCTTGAGGAGGATCGGGTTCACGACGCCGACGCTGACCGTGATCACGATCAGGAGCGCGATCCACGCCAGTCGACGGCGGTAGGGCCGGAAGAAGCCGACGATCCGCCGGAAGGTGGCCGGGCCGCTCCCCGGCCGGGCGCGGAGGTTCGGCTCCCCGCCGCCTCCCCAGTGACCGCCGCGCATCATCGGCGTCTGGCTCCCATCAGTCGATGATGATCGAGAGGAAGGCGTTGGCCAGCGGCAGGCCGACCGGCTCCCCGAGCTCGGCCGCCCGCTCTCGTACGCGCTCCTCGGCGGCGGCCGGATCCGCGATCTGGCTGACGTGGCACATCAGTGCCTGGAGGCCGATATCGAACGTCTCGGAGACATCGAGGAAGAGATTCGGCTGCTCGACCCCGCTGACCAGCACCTGGCGCACCTTCCAGGGCTCGAGTCCGTCGTCGATCAGCTCAGGGAAGTTGAGGCGATCGCGCGCAGCGGGATAGACAGCCGCGAGGGTTGCCTCTCCGGTAGCGAGGTGGTCGGGGTGACCGATGAACGGGTTTCCATCCTGTCGCCGCAGCGGGTTCTGGGCGATCACCAGGTCGGGCCGGAAGTGGCGGATCTGCCGCACGATGTCGCGCCGCAGGTCGAGGCTCGCCGTCAGGTACCCGTCCGGGTAGCCGAGATGAACGATCTCCGACACGCCGAGCCGATCTGCGGCCGCCCGCTGCTCCGCCTCGCGCGTCGCGGTCAGCTGGGCCGAGGTGACCCCGGGGTCGTCGGTGCCCTTGCCGCCGTCAGTGGTCACCACGTAATCCACGCGCGCGCCGGCAGCGGTCAGGTGGGCGATGGTCGCGGCGGCGCTGAACTCCGCGTCGTCGGGATGGCTGAAGATCACCAGCGCTCTGTCGAGCGGTTCGATCAGCTCTTCGCGTTCAAGGTCGGGCATTGCTGGCCGCATCGTAGCGCGGAAACGGCGCGGGGCTCCGCGAGCCGGATTGACCTCGCGAACTGCCAGTCCGCATACTGCCCCCGAGTATGACCAGCGAGACGCACGCCACCGAGCATTTTCGCCACGCCTATACCAAGGATCGCGGCGAGCTGCTGAACCGGCTGCGCCGCATCGAGGGCCAGGTGCGCGGCATCGCCCGGCTCGTCGAAGACGAGGCGTATTGCCTGGACATCCTGCAGCAGGTGGAGGCCATGACGGCAGCTGCCGATTCCGTCGGGTTGCTGCTCCTCGAGGACCACATCGACGGCTGCCTGACGCACGCCATCGAGACCGGCCAGGGAGAGCCCTACGTGGACGAGGTGATGACCGTGGTGCGGCGCGCGCTGGGCAGGCGATCGGCGCGCCCGACGGGGCCTCGAGCATGAAGGATGGGAGTGCCGCGGGGGGGAACCACGACACTCCCACGGTCGAGTCTAGTACGGGGCGCCAACTACTCGCCGAACATCGTGAGCTGTTCCCCGCCACGCTCGATCAGGGGATCTAGCCCGAGCACCGGCTCCAGCCAGTCGAGGCTTGCACCATCGCGAGCGGCGAGCCCCTCGAGGTGCTGCCACTTGAGGAAGTGCCAGTTCTGGCGCGCAACCTCGGCCCGCAGCCACGGTGATCGGTCCAGCTTGAGGCGGAGCAGCTCGGTCCGCTCGGCCGGGAAGACGCAGAAGCGCGCCTGGTGGTCGGTCGGCTCGATCTGGCATCCGCGACGCAGGATCGGCTCCCCCACCATGGCGGTCCATTCGACGTCGAACGTGAACGCCATCCGGCCGCGTACGTACCAGATCGCGTCCAGCGCAGCCAGGGTGTCCGCCGGGCCGCGCACGATCAGCGGCAGGTACGCGCGGCGCTCGTCCTCGCGGAGGCGTTCGAGCAGCGTCGCGCCGGCGTAGGAGCGGTCGTGCTCACGGCGACCGACCCACGCACGGAGGCCCAGGCGGTGGCCGTAGTCGACCAGCGTGCCGATGAGCCGGGCGTGGTCATCCTGGCGCGTCGCCAGGTCTTCCTCGGTGCGCAGCACCCCCTGCTCGCCGACCGATGCGTAGGCCGCCAGGCAGGCCCGCACCAGCTCCTCGTCCGGCGCCTCCGTCCCGGGGAAGAGGACGTAGATGCGCTCCAGGAAGGAATGCTCGTCGAGGCGGCCGGCCGTGGTCAGGATGGAAAAGGTCGCCCACTCGACCCGATCAGCAAGGGGCGCGTCGTCCAGCTCGGGACGGCGCAGCCACCACAGGGGACGGTCCGCGTCGCCGATGCGGACCAGCGAGGGGTGATCGTCCCGCGCCAGCTCCTCGCGCAGCAAGGTGGCGAGCAGGTTCGGCCCGCGTTCGGGACGTTCCTCGGTGCGCTGCTCCTCTTCGCCCGGATCGGCGACCTCCGGCGCAGGCCCGCGGGATGCGGCAAGGCGCGCCAGCAGCCCGGAGGCCTGCAGCTCGACGACGACCGCCGCGCCGACACGCATCAGTCCCGCCGGTTCGCCGCGACGCCTGAGCAGCGCGGTCACCGCGCGGTCGATCGCCGTCGCCAGCTCGGGATAGGTGAGGTGGCCGTCCTCCGCTCCGAGCTGCAGCGGCGTTGCCTCGATGACCCGGCGCAGGCGATCCTCCGCCGATGACTTCCGGAAATGGAGTGCCACCCCCTCGCCGGATCGTGCTGACTCTCGGTGGACGACGTCGACCAGCTCGAGGTCTGCGGCCGCCCCGGCCACGGCGGCTGCGAGCACGCGATCAAGCTCGCCGCCCTCGATCAGCAGGTTGCACCAGCCACCCGGCTTGAGCGCCCCGGCGGCCGACGCCATGGCGTGCCGCATGGCAGTCGCCTCGGCCGGCTCGCCCTCTCCGTGCGCTGCTCCGAAGAGTGGCTCGAGTCGCAGCGTCTCCGCCGCCTCCCGCCCAAGCAGCCAGGCCGTGGCGAGATACTCGAAGCTCATCTCGTCAACGCTTCCCGCGGGCGGGGGCGAGCCGAGGACCAGGTCGACGCCTTCCGGTGGCAGGTACTGTCCGACCACGGCCGGCCGGCATCGGATCCAGAGCACGTTTGCGGCGCCAACGCCGCCCAGCTCGTCGAGGTCTGCGGCAAAGCGGGCGGGACGTCGGTCCCGGCCAAGCGCTGCCACGGCCGTCCGCACGTCATGCACCGCCGTCTCAAAGAGGCGCCACACGTTCACCTCGCGCTGGTGACGAGAGGCGGGCTGCCGGACATGTCCTCCGGTGATGCGCAGCGAGGCGACTCGACCGGGGTAGCCGTTGAGGCGGCTGCCGGGGAGCAGGCAGGCCGCCAGCGCAAGCCGGAAGACTGCGGCGAGCGACGGCTCGCGAAACTCGGCGTCGATCTTGTTGGCGATCGTCTGGAGCGCGTACAGGTTGCGCGGCGTGTACAGGTCGAGCAGCTCGTCGACCAGCTCGCC
>DATCQR010000160.1:0-14347 GCA_036569405.1 Candidatus Limnocylindria bacterium | reverse complement strand
AGCCGCTCTTCGCGGCGATCGAGCCCCTGCGCAAGGACGGAGCGCAGGTGATCCTGCTCGACCCGGCCGGCGAGCGCCTCACCGATCCGCTCGCCCGCGAGCTCGCCGCGGCAGGT
Organism: Candidatus Limnocylindria bacterium; assembly: GCA_036569405.1. Taxonomy (GTDB): domain Bacteria; phylum Chloroflexota; class Limnocylindria; order QHBO01; family QHBO01; genus CF-167. The sequence continues at coordinate 14,231 of DATCQR010000160.1, read as the reverse complement.
CACCTGGTTCTCGTATGTGGTCGGTACGAGGGGATTGACGAGCGCGCCCGTGCCCTTGCCGACCGCGAGGTGAGCATCGGCGACTACGTGCTGACCGGCGGCGAGCTCCCGGCGCTGGTCCTGATCGATGCCGTCGGTCGCCTGGTCCCCGGCGTCATCGAGGCCGATTCCCACGAGTCGGACTCCTTCGCGGACGGCCTCCTCGAGGGACCCCACTACACCCGACCCGAGCACTTCCGGGACGCCTCGGTCCCGCCGGTGTTGCTCTCGGGGCATCACGGCGAGATAGCTCGCTGGCGACGGGTCGAGGCGCTGCGCCGGACGCTCGCCCGCCGTCCCGACCTGCTGGCGACGGCCCCGCTCACGGATCAGGATCGGGCGGACCTGCGCCTACTTTCCGGGGAGGAAGACCCACCCGCCTGAGCGGCCTTGTCGCCTTTCCAGGACCGCTGCTATACTCCGCCGATCGCGGCCGCTGGTCGGTCGCGATTGTCACGTTCGCGCCGACACAGGCGCACCACCGAGCCGATAATCCGCAGTTAATGGCGCGATAACGAGGTCTCCCGCAGGATGGATCCAATCAAGGAGCTCGAGCGCGAGCAGCTCCGCAGCGACGTCCCCGCGATCGCGCCTGGCGACACCGTCAAGGTGTCGGTCAAGGTGGTCGAGGGGAGCCGCGAGCGAATTCAGATCTTCGAGGGGACGGTCATGCGGCTGCGCGGCGGTGGTCTGAACCAGCGCGTGACGGTGCGCCGGATCGCATCCGGCGTGGGTGTCGAACGCACCTTCATGGTGCATGCGCCGCGCGTCGAGAAGATCGAGATCGTGCGGCACGGCGTGGCTCGCCGTGCCCAGCTCTACTTCCTGCGCGATCGGGTCGGAAAGTCAGCCACCCTGCGCGAGCGCCGACCCGGCCGCTGAGCCGGTGGCGGGCCTCTTCCAGACACCAACGCGCCGTGCGAAGCGGCACGCATCTCCGCCTCGTGACGCCCACATGCGCCATGAACGCGAGCTGCGGCTCGCCGGATTTCGCCGCATCGCCGGGATCGACGAGGTGGGCCGTGGGTCGCTGGCCGGACCGGTGGTGGCCGCGGCGGTCGTCCTCCCGGACCGGCATCGGATCAGGGGCCTGCGCGACAGCAAGGTGCTCAGCCGGACTCGGCGCGAGGCGCTGTACGAGCTGATCCTCGACCGGGCGGAAGGGGTCGGGGTCGGCTGCATGGAGGTCGAGGTGATCGACCGCATCAACATCCTGCAGGCCACCAAGCTGGCCATGCGGCAGGCGCTCGGGCACCTGAGTCCTGTTCCTGACCACCTGGTGATCGATGCACTGAGCCTGCGCGAGGTCGACCTGCCCCAGCGACCAATCATCGACGGCGACGCCATCAGCGCCTCGATCGCCGCCGCAAGCATCGTGGCCAAGGTGACCCGCGACCGCATCTGCGACGAGTTCGACGAGCGCTACCCGGCCTACGGATTCGCACGCAACAAGGGATACGGCACGCGACGCCACGTCGAGGCGTTGATCAACGAGGGGCCGTGTGAATGGCATCGCCGCTCGTTCGCGCCATTGCGCCTGATGCTTGCCGGCGAGCAGCTCTCGCTCGAGATGCTGCTCGACGCGGTTGTCCTGACCGATGAGCAGGTGGATCCCGGGGAGTAGGCGAAACCATCGCTGCTCGCCTCCCGTCGAGGAGCGAACCCGATGCCCGATCCGCGACACGAGCTTGGTGAACGTGCCGAAGAGGCGACCGCCGCCTGGCTTGAGGCGCGCGGCTGGACGATCCTCGCGCGCCGGTGGCGCTGCGGTGAGGGCGAGCTCGACCTCGTCGCGCGGGATCCCGACCGTGTCCTGGTCGGGATCGAGGTGAAGGTGCGCCGGACGGGTCGAGCCGGCAGTCCGATCGAGAGCATCAACCGGCAGCGCCTCGGGCGCCTGCGCGCGGCCCTTGGCAGCTTCGTGTCAGAGGCGTCGTTCTCATCGGAGAACGGGCTACGCATTGATCTGGTGGCGATGCGTCCCGATGGGCTGGGTCAATGGCGTCTCAGCCATCATCGGGGCATAGACGCATGGTGAGCGGAGGCGCTCTCAGCGGCCGAGCAGCTTCTCCAGCGCCAGGATCGAGGCGATGTAGGGACGGGTGAGCCGGTACATGCCATGGCGGTCGGCAGCCGTCTGTCCCTGGTAGTACGCGGCCAGCGTCAACCTGCGGTTGCCGTGGTATCGGTCGAGGTAATGACGCAGCAATGTGACGCCGGCCTGCACGTTGGAGCGGGCGTCCCGCAGGTCGACGCGATGCCCGAGCATCGTGATGGCGATCCACTCGGCGGTCGGCGGTGTGAGCTGCATGACGCCAATGGCCCCTGCGGCGCTGACTACGCGGGGGCGCCAGCCTGACTCCTGCCAGGCCACGGCAAGCGCCAGGGCGACCGGAACGTGCTGTGACTTCGCCTCGGTACGGATGATGGCTGCAATCGCTCCCCGCGCCGCCATCAGCGACGAGATGCTGGCCGGCATCTTGTCAGCCGGAGCGGTGGCCGGGGCATGCGGGATGGTGAGCCGCTGGCCGACGTGCAGGAACGAGGGGTTGCGGATCCCGTTTGCCTTGACGATGCCCGCGATCGTCGACCCGTAGTGACGCGCTATCCCCGTCAGCGTCTCGCCCCGGGCGACGACATGCATCCGGGGCGCGGCAGCCCTGGCGGCTGGTGCGGCGGGCTTTGCGGCGTGAGTCGATGCGGCGCCCGGGATGCGGAGCCGCTGGCCGACGCGCAGGAACGAGGGGTTGCGGATCCCGTTTGCCTTGACGATGCCTGCGATCGTCGACCCGTAGCGACGCGCTATCCCCGTCAGCGTCTCGCCTCGGGCCACCACGTGGACGACCTCCGTCGGCCTGGCAGCCGGCGCCGGGGTCGCGCTGGCGGCCATTCCACTGACTCTCAGGCGCTGGCCCGCGTAGATCCGATCCGGATCGGCGATGCCGTTGAGGTCGCGGAGCTGCGCTACGGTCAGGCCGTGCTTCAGCGCGATCTCGCTGAGGGTGTCGCCTGCCTGGACGACCACCACGCGGTCGGTGGCGGCGACCGGCACGGCGACGGCGGCACCGGCGATGATCGCCACCAGGGCAGCGGTGCGAAGCAGGGGCAGATTGGTCCGATGTGGCATGGAACTGCGACTCCTCGGCGAAGACGGGCAGGCGCATCGTCTCAGGCATCGCCACCCGGTCAAGGTACGAGAGGGTGCGGATTGGGGTACTTCGGTACCGTGTGCAGGGGTTTCCAGACGGGCCTCGGGGAGGTTGAGGCCGCCGCTGCTATACTGTCACCCGGTCAACCACGTGCTCAGGCACGCACGAAGGCCGAAGATCCCATCACACACGCCCGCTGATCCCGCGGTCAACGGTGCCCGTCGCAGGCGACGGGTCGACCGACGGGAGTTGAAGGCGAGCGGAGGAAGAACCGGAGGAATACCCTTGGCTGCCGTCAGCATGAAGCAGCTGCTGGAGGCTGGCGTCCACTTCGGACACCAGACCCGGCGCTGGAACCCCAAGATGCGCGACTTCATCTTCGGAGAGCGCAACGGGATCCACATCATCGACCTCGCCCAGACGGTCACCCGCCTGGATGATGCGCTCGAGTTCGTGCGCGAGACGATCCGCCGCGGCGACTCGATCCTCTTCGTCGGAACGAAGAAGCAGGCCCAGGAATCGGTTTCCCAGGAAGCCGAACGCAGCGGTCAGCACTATGTCAACAATCGCTGGCTGGGCGGAATGCTCACCAACTTCACGACCATCAAGCGGCGCATCCAGCGCCTCGAGGCGCTTGAGGCGCGGCGTGATGCAGGCGAGTTCGAACGCCTCACCAAGAAGGAGGCCGGCAAGCTCACCGAAGAGATCGCCAAGCTGAACACGGCCCTGGGTGGGATTCGTCGCATGCGGCGCGTTCCGGGCGCCCTCTTCATCGTGGATCCCCATCGCGAGTCGATCGCCGTGCTGGAGGCGCGCCGCCTCGAGATCCCGATCGTGGCCATCACCGACACCAACTGCGACCCCGATCAGATCGACTGGGTGATTCCGGCCAATGACGATGCAATCCGGTCCGTGCGGCTGATCTGCGCCAAGGTGGCCGACGCCGCGCTCGAGGCGCAGGCGGAGCGACAGGCCCGCCTCGACGAGGAGTTCGAGCAGGCAGAGGCGCTACCGCCGGTGGACGACGCCGCCCTCGTGGCCGACGCCGACTACAGTGCCGCGCTGGCCAGCGGCGAGGCGCTCGTGTTCGAGCCCGAGCCCGAGGAGGACGAGGAAGAGGAGCGGCGAGCCCGCGCCCGCCGAGCCGCCGAGGCCTCAGAGGAAGAGACCGACGAAGATCCGACGCTTGCCTGAGGCAGCATCGGTCCTGACAGGAAGGAACGAACGATACGCGATGATCAGACCCGAGAACGTGAAGCGCCTGCGTGAGCAGACGGGGGCGGGGATCATGGATTGCAAGCGCGCACTCGAACACAGCGGCGGCGACGTCGATCAGGCAGTCGCCTGGCTCCGCGAGAAGGGCCTCTCGACTGCCGCCAAGAAGGCTGGCCGCGCTGCGCGCGAGGGGGTCATCTCCAGCTACATCCACCACGGTGCGAGGCTGGGAGTGCTGCTGGAGCTCAACTGCGAAACGGACTTCGTGGCGCGCACCGACGACTTCCAGCAGCTCGCCCGAGAGCTGGCGATGCAGGTTGCCGGCCTGGCCCCCAGCTGGGTGAGCCGCGACGACGTCCCGGCGGAGGTGCTGAACGAGCAGCGGCAGCAGTTTGCTGCCGAGGCCGAACGCGATGGGCGTCCAGCCGATCGCGTGGCCGAGATCGTCGAAGGCAAGCTCAACAAGTGGCTGGAGTCGGTCTGCCTGCTCGAGATGCCATTCCGCGACACGGAGAAGCGGGTCAGCGATCTCATCAGCGAGAAGATTGCCCTGCTGGGCGAGAATATCCGGGTCGCGCGGTTTGCGCGCATGGCCGTTGGCGAGACCGCTGAACGCGAGGAGCAGGAGGCCGCCTGAATTGACCGATCCCTCCCGCGACATCACGAGGCTTCCGCACCGGGTGCTCCTCAAGCTCTCGGGCGAGGCGCTGATGGGCGATCGCCAATACGGGATCGACCCCGATGTGGTGCGTGGCATCGCCGCCCAGGTTGCCGAGGCGCGTCGCGACGGGATCGAGGTGGCGGTCGTGGTCGGCGGCGGCAACATCTTCCGGGGAGTCGCCGCGGCGGCCTCGGGCATGGACCGGGCCACGGCAGACTACATGGGCATGCTCGCGACCGCCATGAATGGCCTGGCGCTGCAGGACGCCCTCGAGCAGGCTGGCTGTGCGACACGCGTGATGAGCGCCATCGCGATGAACGAGATCGCCGAGCCCTACATCCGGCGTCGTGCCGTGCGGCACCTCGAGAAGGGCCGTGTGGTGGTGCTGGTGGCGGGCACCGGCAACCCGTACTTCACGACCGATACCGCGGCAACACTGCGGGCCGTCGAGCTCGCGGCCGAAGTGATCCTGAAGGCAACTCGCGTCGACGGGGTCTACGACGCCGATCCTGAGAAGCACCCGAATGCGACGCGCTTCTCCCACATCGGCTATACCGAGCTCCTCGCCAGCCGGCTGCAGGCGCTCGATGCCACTGCCGTGAGCCTGGCGATGGACAATGAGATGCCGATCGTGGTCTTCGACATGACGCAGCCGGGGAACATCCTGCGTGCCGTGCGCGGCGAGACGATTGGAACCCGCATCGGGGGCGAGGAGCGGCCGTGACCCATCCAGAGATCCTGGCGGCGGAGCCAAAGATGCAGCGCTCATTGGAGGCGATGGAACGCGACTTTGCGGGAATCCGCACTGGACGCGCGTCCACCGCTCTCGTGGAGCGGATCCAGGTCGAGTACTACGGCACCCCGACTCCGCTGAACCAGATCGCCGGGATCAGCACGCCCGACCCGCACCTTATCGTGATCCAGCCCTGGGACCGATCGGTCCTGTCCGCGATCGAGCGCGCCCTGATCAAGAGCGACATCGGCCTCACGCCGAACGTCGACGGAACGGTGGTGCGCCTCAGCGTGCCACCGCTGACCGAGGATCGTCGCCGGGAGATGGTGAAGCAGGTGCGCAAGCGCGCCGAGGAGGCGCGGGTCGAGCTGCGCGTCCACCGCCGCGAGGTTGCCGATCACCTCAAGAAGGCCCTCCGTGACGGCAGCCTCTCTGAGGACGAGGAGCGCCGCGAGCTCGAGGCGCTGCAGCGGATGACCGACCGCTTCGTGGAGCTCGTGGAGGCGCGTGGCGAGCGCAAAGAAGCGGAAGTGATGGAGGTCTGAGGCGCTTGCCGCTCCGTGAGCATCCGCGACACGTCGCGATCATCATGGACGGCAACCGCCGTTGGGCCGCAGCGCGTGGCCTGCCGGCCATCGCCGGCCATGTCCAGGGGGTCGAGGCGATCCGCCCCATCGTGCGGGTCGCGCCCGACAAGGGAATCGAGGTCCTCTCCCTCTACGTGTTCAGCCGCGAGAACTGGCGCCGCCCCGACGACGAGGTGACGGGCCTGCTGGGGCTGATCGACGGGGCAGTCCGTCAGCACACCGACGAGCTGGTGGCACAGGGCGTTCGCGTTCGAGTCATCGGTCGTCTGCACGAGGCCCCGGCCGACATCGTGCGCTCGATCCGCGAGGCGGAGGAGCGCACCAGGGGTGGGAAGAAGATGGCGCTCAACATCGCGTTCAACTACGCCGGACGCGCGGAGATCATCGACGCCGCGCGGGCCCTGGTGGCGGCCGGAGTTCCCGCCCATGAGATTGACGAGGATCGCTTCGGCGAACAGCTGTACACCGCCGGTCAGCCCGATCCGGACCTGATAGTCCGCACCGGCGGGGAGCAGCGGACGAGCAACTTCCTGCTCTGGCAGGGCGCCTACGCGGAGCTCATCTTCTCCGAGACCCTGTGGCCGGATTTCGCCGAGGCCGATCTCGATGCCGCGATCGAGGAGTTCGCCCGACGTCAGCGGCGCTACGGCGCATGATGAGCCGATGCTCGCCACCCGTCTGATCAGCGCCGGCATCCTGGCGCCGATCGTCGTCGTCGTCGCGCTCGTTGGCGAGCCCTGGGTCTCCTCCCTGGTCGGCCTGCTCGTCTTCCTGGCCATGGTCGAGCTGATCGCGCTGCTCGACGCCGGTGGCTTCGCCCCGCCCCAGGTGGTCGCGCTGGCGGCCGGCCTGCTCGTGGCCGGCGCCGGCCTGGTCGCTGCCAACCAGGCGCTGGTGGGCGGGGCACTGGCCGAGATGCTGCGTGCCACTGACCCGCCGGGCCTCGCGACCGTCGCCTTCGCCGCAGCGGTCCTGGTGCTCGGGATGGTTGGCTTCACCCGGTCCGAGCCACGAGACGGCTTCCTGACCTGGGCGATCACCTCCTTCGGCGTCGCCTACGTCGGGCTGCTGGCTCCCTTCATCGTGGTGATCGCTCACCTGGCGCCGGCCGACGGCTCTGCCACGACCCCGATCGGGGCCCTGAACCTCCATGCAGGGACAGCGTGGATGCTCCTGCTCCTGCTCGTGGTGTGGGGATACGACTCGGGGGCCTACCTGACCGGCCGCTGGCTGGGACGGCGACGCCTTATCGACCACATCAGCCCGTCAAAGACGGTCGAGGGGCTGGTCGGGGGGCTCCTGGCGGCGACCGTTGCTGCCGGCGTCGGCGCCTGGCTGATCGGGCTCGACGCGTGGCAGCCGCTGCTGATCGGCCCGATCGTCGGGCTCGCCGCCCAAGCCGGTGACCTGGCCGAGTCGATGATCAAGCGCGCCGCCGGCCGCAAGGAGTCTGGCTTCCTGGTGCCTGGGCACGGCGGCGTCCTGGACCGGATCGACTCCTTCCTTTTCGCGGCGCCGGTGCTGGTCGGCTATGCGCTCCTGATCGCCGGCTTCAGCCTGTGACCGGGGTCGTCCTGCTCGGGTCGACCGGATCCATCGGAAGGCAGACGCTGGAGGTGATCGCTGCGCACCGCGATCAGTTCTCGGTGGTCGGCCTGGCGGCCGGTCGCAGGAGCGATGACTTCGCGGCCCAGCTCGGCGAGTGGCCAGGCGCGCGCGCCTGGTGCAGCGACGGTCGCCCCGCCGATCTCGCGGGCGACCGATGGGTGGCCGACGGCCTCGAGGAGCTCGCGACCCTGGACGACGCCGAGATCGTCGTCGTCGCCACCACCGGCATGACCGCGCTGCCGGCGGTCCTTGCGGCATTGCGCGGCGGCCGCCGCGTGGCGCTCGCCAATAAGGAGACGCTCGTCACCGGCGGCCACCTCGTCGACCGCGTCCTGACGGAGATGGGCGGCGACCGGCTCGACCGGCTGCGGCCAATCGACTCCGAGCACTCGGCGATCTGGCAGTGCCTCGCAGGGGAACGGCTCGATGAGGTGGCGCGTCTGATCCTCACTGCCTCGGGCGGCCCCTTTCGGGTTCGACTCGCGGGCGAGCTCGAGGACGTGACACCTGCCCAGGCATTGGCGCACCCGAACTGGCGGATGGGCCCCAAGATCACGATCGACTCCGCCACGCTCGTCAATAAGGCGTTCGAGGCGATCGAGGCCAAATGGTTGTACCGGCTGTCGTACGATAGGATTCAGGCCGTGATCCACCCCCAGAGCGTGGTGCACTCGCTCGTAGAGTTCACCGACGGCTCGTTCAAGGCACAGCTCGGTGTCCCCGACATGCGCCTTCCGATCCAGTACGCGCTCACCTATCCAAGGCGCCTGCCATCGCCGGCACGCCACGCCGCGCCGCAGGAATGGGGGACGCTGCAGTTCGAGGCTCTCGAATCGGGTCGCTTTCCGGCTTATGACGCGGTTCGCGCCGCTGCCGACGCGGGTGGCAATCGCGGGACGATCCTGAATGCGGCCGACGAGGCCGCGGTGGCCGCCTTCCTCGCCGGCACCATCACCTTCCCGCGCATCGCCGAAGTCATCGGCGACGCCGTCGAGCGTTGGGGCGACTCCTCCGAACCCGACCTGGAAGCGATCGTGATCCTCGACGGCGAGGTGCGTGCCGCGCTCTCGGTCGAGCTGGGTCTTGGGGGCACCGACTGATGGGCGTGTTCGGAACGATCCTCGCCTTCATCGCGGTGCTGTTCGTCCTCGTCCTCGTCCACGAGCTTGGCCACTTCATCGTGGCAAAGCGTGCAGGCATCACGGTGCAGGAGTTCGGGGTCGGGTTCCCGCCACGAATCGGGTCGATCGTCTGGCACGGCACTCGCTATTCGCTCAACTGGATCCCTCTCGGTGGCTTCGTCAAGATGCTCGGCGAGGATGGCGACGGCGAGGCCGAGAAGATGCGCAAGCGCGGCCTGTCCGAGGCCTCCATCGACAAGGCGATGGAGGGGGCCTTCAATCGGAAGCCGATCTGGCTGCGGATCGTGGTCCTGGTGGCCGGGGTCGTCATGAACTTCCTGCTCGCCGCCACCCTGTTCGCGGTCGCCCTCAGCCTGCCGGGAACCGAGGGGCGCGGGCCGTTGACCGTCACCGAGATCCAGGCCGGCAGCCCCGCGATCGCCGCCGGGCTCGAGGTGGGGGACGTGATCGTGGCGGCCGATGGCCGCACGTTCCCGGTATCTCGTGACCTCACCGCCTACGTTCGCTCGAGGGCCGGCCATCTCGTGGAGCTGGCCGTCCGCCGCGACGGGGCCGAGACCCTGATTCCCGTCACGCCGCGCTCGCTGAGCGCCGCCGAGGAGGCAAAGGGCCTGGGCGCGGTGGGGTTCAGCTACGAGCCAGATCGATTCGTCGAGGTCCCGCCCACGGTTGCAAGTCCAGCTGCGGCAGCCTGGAAGGGGGTCGTGTCGGCCGCGGACCTTGCTGCAAAGATTCCTGGCGGACTGGCCTCAGCCGTCGCTGGGCTGCTTGGGCTGGCTCCTGACGCGGGCACCGCCGTCGGGCCGATCGGGATCGCGTCAGAGACGGGTCGCGTCCTCCAGGCCCCGCTCGTCAGCCAGCTCGTGTTCGTCGGCATCCTGTCGGTCAACCTGGCAGTCCTCAACATCCTTCCCTTCCCGCCCCTTGATGGCGGCAGGATCGCCGTCACGGTCGTGGAGGCGGTGCGGCGCCGGCGCCTGCCGGCCGAGCGAGAGGCGCTCGTCTACCTGACCGGCTTCATGGTCCTGATTGTCCTGGTCATCCTGATCTCGATCCGCGACGTCGCAAATCTGATCGGCGGCTGATCGTCGGGTGACCTCTCGCGGGCTGGCGGGAGCCTGCCTCGGCTGGTATACTCCGGGCGGTTTCTCGGACCGTTCGAGCGGTCCCAAATCGATACTGATCATGAGTGCAACGTGGGTCGGTTCGCCAGTCCCACGTTTTTGTTTCTGCCCCGCAGGGGCGAGGTGCGGATGTGAACCGGGACTTCATCGGAGCCTTGCTCCAGCTGAACGCTGAGAAGGGCGTTCCCCAGGAGATTCTGATCGAGACCCTGGAGCAGGCCATCGAATCCGCCTATCGCCGCAATGCCGACGCCCCCGAGAACGTCGTGGTGCGGGTCGACCCGGAATCCGGCGAGATCAGCGTCTTTCGCGAGTACGAGGTCGTCGCCACGCCGGACGAGGTCGAGGATCCGGAGCTGCAGATGCTCGTCAGCGCCGCCCAGAAGATCGACCCAACCACCGGCGTCGGCGCCAAGGTCCGCGTCCCTGAGAACGTGACCCAGGCGCAGCTCGGCCGGATCGCCGCGCAGACCGCCGGCCAGGTCTACCGGCAGCGCCTCCGCGAGGCGGAGCGCGACGTGGTGTACAGCCAGTACGCCAGCCGCGAGGGCGAGATCATGACCGGCGTGGTGCACCGCACCACGGACCAGGCGGTCGTCCTCGACCTGGGCAAGGGCGTCGAGGCGGTCCTGGCCGTCAGCGAGCAGCTCCCCGGCGAGCACTACCGCATCGGCCAGCATCTGAAGGTCTACGTCCTGGAAGTGCGTCGCACGACCCGCGGCCCGGTGCTCGTCGTGAGCCGAACCCACCGCGGATTCCTGCGCCGCGTGATGGAGATGGAGATTCCAGAGATCTACAACGGGACCGTCGTGATCCGCGGAATCGCCCGCGAGGCGGGCAGCCGCTCCAAGGTCGCGGTCGAGAGCCGCCAGGTCGGCGTCGACGCCAAGGGCGCGGCGGTGGGCCAGCGCGGAGCGCGAATCCAGGCGATCGTGGCGGAGCTGAACGGCGAGAAGGTCGACGTCGTGCTCTGGAACGAGGATCCGGCGCAGTTCGTGGCCGAGGCGCTCTCCCCAGCCGAGGTCCTCAACGTGCGGATCGACGAGGAGCACAAGATCGCCAATGTTGTCGTCCCGGAGCGCCAGCTCTCGCTGGCGATCGGCAAGGAGGGCCAGAACGCCCGCCTCGCCGCCAAGCTGACCGGCTGGCGCATCGATATTCGTTCAGACGCCGGCGTCGCCACCGCGGCCGCCGCGCATGGCAGTGCCCCGGACGATGCCGCAACCCCCGAGGAGGCGCCGGTCGATGCCGAAGCGGAGGCCTGAGCACCAGCCACAGCGGACCTGCGCGGTCTGTCGCGAGGTGCACCCCAAGCGATCGATGACGCGGGTCGTCCGTCGCGCGGATGGCGCGGTCACGGTCGATCTCGGTGGCAAGGCGCCTGGACGCGGGACCTACCTGTGCGACCAGCCCGCCTGCCGCGATCCCCACCGTCTGGCAGAGGGGATCCAGCGCGCGTTGGGTGGCACGGTCGTGCCGGAACAGATCCTCGCGGAGGTGACACATGCCTCCGCGTAGATACCAGCCGCGGCGTGGTCCGCGACCGCCGCGGCGCCGCGACGGCGGACCCGAGGGCGGCCTGGCGGTCGAGACCCAGCCGGTTGTCCCGCGCGGAGGCCCGCCCGTCGAGTTGCCGTCGTCGGTCTCGGTCACGGACCTTGCGGCCGCGCTCACCGTCAGCCACGCGGACGTCATCAAGGAGCTGATCCGCAACGGTATCTTCGCCACGATCAACCAGTCGATCGACTTCGACACCGCCTCGCTCGTCGCCGGCGAGCTGGGGATCGAGACGGTGGAGCGCGGCGTCGCGCAGCGCGCTGCCGCCGAAGCGGCGTCACAGCAGGAGATCGTGGCGCCGGGCAGCGAAGAGGAGGGTGCCGGCAAGCGCGTCCTCTTCACCGAGGAGGAAGCCGCGGAGCTCGTGACCCGTGCCCCGATCGTGACGATCATGGGTCACGTCGACCATGGGAAGACCAGCCTCCTGGACGCGATTCGCAGCACGAGCGTCGCAACCGCGGAACGGGGTGGCATCACCCAGCACATCGGCGCCTCCGAGGTCGAGCACAACGGCAAGCGGATCGTCTTCCTGGACACGCCCGGCCACGAGGCGTTCACCGCCATGCGAGCCCGCGGCGCCCAGGTCACGGACATCGCCATCATCGTGGTGGCCGCCGACGACGGCGTCATGCCCCAGACCAAGGAGGCGATCGACCACGTTCGAGCCGCCCGGGTGCCGATGATCGTGGCCATCAACAAGATCGACAAGCCCGATGCCAATCCCGACCGCGTGAAGCAGGAGCTGGCGGACAACAAGGTCTTGATCGAGGAGTTCGGCGGCGACGTGATCGCGGTGCCGGTATCCGCCAAGCAGAAGACGGGCCTCGACGACCTGATGGAGATGATCCTGCTGGTCGCCGACCTGCAGGACCTGAAGGCCAATCCGAATCGACCGGCGATCGGCACCATCATCGAATCGAAGGTGGCGACGGGCCGCGGCAACGTCGCCACCGTGCTGGTGCAGACGGGTACGCTGAAGATCGGCGACGTGGTGACGGTCGGACGCACCTTCGGACGTGTGAGGGCCCTCCAGAACGCCGCCGGCAAGCGCGTCAAGACCGCGGAGCCGGCTACCGCGGTGGAGATCATCGGCATAACCGACCTGCCCGAGGCCGGAGACATCCTGCGCGTGGTGCCCGACGAGAAGACGGCGCGCGACATGGCCGAGGCGGTCGAGCAGGCGGCCACGTCAGGCGATGGGAAGGCAGCCTTCACCCTCGAGGACATCAGCGCCCAGATCCAGGCCTCGGAGGTCAAGGAGCTGCGCGTCGTCATGAAGACCGACGTCCAAGGGTCGCTCGGAGCCATCCGCCATGCACTCGAGCGCCTCAACACCGCTGAAGTGCGGATCAACATCGTCAGCGAGGGAGCGGGCGACATCAACGAATCCGACGTGCAGCTGGCCAGCGCCTCCGAAGCGGTCGTCATCGGCTTCAACACCAAGCTGGACCCGGGTGCCCAGCGCGCGGTCGATGCGCTTGGCGTTGACGTGCGGCTTTATGACGTCATCTACAAGCTGACCGATGACCTTGGCGCCGCGTTGAGCGGCATGCTCACCCCCAAGCAGGTCGAGCAGATCGAGGGCCACGCCGAGGTCCGGATGGTCATCAAGGCCGGAAAGGCCGGGAATGTTGCCGGCTCCTACGTCGTCGACGGACGCATCGTCCGCGGTGGCCAGGTGCGCCTCTTCCGGGGCGGCCAGGTCGTCGCCGAGGGTCGTGTGGAGTCGCTCAAGCGCTTCAAGGACGATGTGCGCGAGGTTGCGACCGGTTTCGAGTGCGGGATCGGCCTCGGGAACATCGAGATCGCCGAGGGCGACCTGATCGAGTGCTACCAGATGGTTGCCGAGCAGGCGTGACCCGCCTCCGATGAGTCAGCGGACCGATCGGCTCGACAGCCAGATCCGCCAGGAGCTGATGGATCTGCTGCAGCGCGAGATGAAGGATCCACGCCTCGGCTTCGCCACGATCACCCGGGTCGAAACGGCCCGCGACCTTGGCCACGCACGGGTCTGGGTGAGCGTGTTAGGGAGTGACGTCGAGCGCGAGCGCACCATGGACGCACTGCGCGTCGCAACTCCGTGGCTTCGCCGCAAGCTCGGCGAGCGACTCTCGCTGCGCCACGTCCCGGAGCTCACGGTCCGTGAGGACGACTCGACCGCATCGGGCGACCGGGTCCTGCGCATCCTCCAGGAGCTCGATGAGGGCTCGACGAACCCTGTGCCGGACGAGGCGGGGGAGCCCTAGTGCTCGACGTTGCCGAGCTCCTGCGGGGTGCAGAGCGCATCTCGGCCTTCTGCCACGAGAATCCCGATGGCGACACGCTCGGCGCCGCGATCGCCATAGCCCTGGCGGCCGAGCGGCTCGGCAAGAAGGCCGAGGTGGTGAGCGTCGATCCACCGCCGCCCTTCCTGTCG
>DATCQR010000159.1:0-8538 GCA_036569405.1 Candidatus Limnocylindria bacterium | reverse complement strand
GTCAGTCGCCCAATCAGGATGCGCCTCCAGGAGGTTCGGCCGACTTGTGCACAGCAGCAGGACCGAGGCGTCGGTGACCATTTCGATGAGGTTGCCCATCAACTCGAGGAAGGTGGGCGACGCCCACTGGATGTCGTCGACCACAAGGATCACCGGGCGTACCTCCGCGAGTCCTTCAAGGAACCTGCGCGCAGCCCAGACGACCTCTGCAACGGGATAGGGCTCGATCGACAGGCCGATTGCCGAGGCGAGGCGACCCGCCACCTCCGCGTCCGGTACCAGTTGGTCGAGCTTGCGGAGCGCGACGTCAGGCGCGTCATTCGGTTCGATGGCCGCGGCCTCGCGGACAGCCTCTCGCAGCGGCCAGAACGTGATCCCTTCCCCGTACGGCAGACATCGGCCACGGATCACGGTCGCGCGCTCGATCTGTTCTGTGGTGAATTCGGCGATCAGTCGCGACTTGCCAAGTCCCGCGTCTCCGACGACGGTCACCATGCGGCAGCCGTGGACCTCGATCGCCTCCGCGATGACCGCGCGCAGCTCCGCCATCTCGGCGTCGCGGCCAATCATGGGGGAGTCGCTGCGTCGCTCGAAACCTTCCGCACGCTCCCGGACAGCGGTCAGTCGATAGGCTGAGACGGGCTCCGCCTTCCCCTTCAGGGTCAGCGGGGCCACCGGCTCGACCAGCACAGCGCCGCGGACCAGGCGATAGGTGAGACCACCCAGCAGCACCTCGCCCGGACCGGCGGCCTGTTCCAGGCGCGCCGCGACGTTGACGGTGTCACCGCTCACCAGACGCTGCCCAAGGCTCGCATCGCCTGCCACGACTTCACCGGTGTTGACGCCGATGTGATTGCCGAGGCTGACGCCCCACTCCAATTCGAATGCGGCGTTCAGCTCGAGGAGCGCCAGCTGCATATCGGCGGCGGCACGGACTGCGCGGAGCGCGTCGTCCTCGTGCCGGATGGGCAGGCCGAAGACGGCCATGACCGCGTCGCCGATGAACTTCTCGACCGTGGCTCCGTGGCGATCCAGCACACGCTGCATGCCCTCGAAATAGCGCGACATGACGTCACGCAACGCCTCAGGGCTCGGAGAGGCGCCGTCCTTCATCGAGGGCTTCGGATCCGCGAAGACGACGGTTACGGTCTTGCGGCTCTCCTGGAACTTCACCCGCCCGGTCATCGCCGTGCCGCAGGTGCCGCAGAAACGATGCTCGATCGGGTTCTGCTCGCCACATACGCCGCAGATCTGCGTTCCTGCGTCGGTTTCTCCCTCGGGAATTTCGACGCCCGCCGTTGGGCCGGATACCGTGAGCAGGCGATGAGCGGCGAGTGGCTCCTGGGAGCCCTTGGCGAAGACCGGTCCGTACGGCTCCGCCTCGAGGTGATCGGCAACCAGCTGGTAGGTCGAGTCCGCGAGCAGGACCTCCAGTGGAGGCGCGTTCTGTTCCATCACGCCCGCCAGGCCCATCGTCTCGCCCGTGAGGACATGTGCCCCGGCGGTCAGCTCGCCGACGGTCACCTCGCCGCTGGCGACACCCGTGCGAGTGACGAGCCGAACCCCCCAGGCCTCCTCGAGCTGGACGTTGAGCACGGCCAGTGCGCGCATGCTCTCGGCAGCTGCCTGGACGGCGCGCAACGCGTCGTCGTCGCCGCGTGTGGGGAGCCCGAAGACGGCCACGATGGCGTCGCCGATGATCTTCTCGATCGTCCCACCATGCGATTCGAAGACGAGGCGCATCTCGTCGAAGTAGCGCGTGAGGACCTCGCGGAGCGACTCGGGATCGAGCTTCTCCCCAAGGGCCGTGGAGCCCTTCAGGTCCGAGGTGACGACGGTCGCAATGCGCCGGATCTCCTCGGGTGGGCGGTTCTCCGCGAGCTGCGCCCCACACTGACCGCACACCCGGAAGCGGGGTGACGACTCCGCGCCGCAAGTCGAGCACGTGACCATGGCATTGAGTGTAGGGGCCTTCATGCGAGCGTCGACTTCAGGAAGGCGGCTACCTCGTCCAGCGCCTCTTCGAAGACTGGACCGATGCCGTGGCCGAGCCCGGGGTACACGATCAACTTGGCGGAGGGCAGGCGCCGCACCGCGTCGCGCAGCAACCCGATCCTGGCGAACGGGTCGCGGTCGCCGGAGAGGAGCAGCACCGGGCAGCCGATGTGCGGCCAATGCGCCGTGCGCTCCTCCCATCGTTCGGCGCCGCCGGGCGCATGGAGCGGGTACGAGAGGAGCACCAGGGCGCCGTACTCATGCTCGGCGGCGAGCAGGGAGGCGACGCGGCCCCCGAAAGAGTGGCCACCGATGGCGGTGTCGGCGGATGGCGCAGCGGCGTCGAGATAGACGGGCATGGCGCGCTCCGCAGAGCCCTTCGGCAGCTGGACGGCGGTCGCTTCGACCCCGCGTCGCCGCAGCCCGACGATCTGTGGCGCAAGGCCGGCGGCACTCCCGGACGCACCGTGGGAAAGGTAGAGGTGGGCCACGGGTCAAGCCTAGAGCGGCGGAGCCCGGAGCGTGGTACACATGACGCTCGCATGGCCACAACCCGCAAGCCTCCCGTCCCCTCGCGAGCCGCCGCCGCGGTCGCCGGGATAGTGACCGGCGGGGTGGCGCTCGGTGCGACCGAGCTGCTGGCCGGGATCCTGCCCGGCGCGCCGTCGGTGGTGCTCGAGATCGGCGCCTTCCTGATCTCGCTGCAGCCTGCTGGAGCCAAGCAGGTCGTGGTGGACCTGTTCGGGACGGCCGACAAGCTCGCGCTCAACCTCGCCATCGTGGTTGGCGCGCTGGTGCTCGCTGCCGGGCTGGGGATCCTGGCGCGCTATCACCGTCCATGGACCTATGCCGGGTTCGCGGCGATCGCCGTGCTCGGCCTCCTGGCGTCGCTGCGCGACTCCCTGGTGGACCCGCTGCTCGCACTGGTGGCAGCAGCAGTGGGCATCGTGGTCGCGTACTACCTCCTCGGGTGGCTGCTCCGCCTTGCCACGCCCGCCGGCGAAACCACGGCAGAGATGCCGGACTGGGGACGCCGGCGCTTCATCGGCACGGCGGTCGGCGTGGCGGCCGGGGCGGTGGTCGGCGGGACGATCGGGCGGACGCTCCTCAACAGCCGCGTCGACGCCGCTCCGACGGCGGCGTCCATCCCGCGAGCGATCGATCCGGTCCCGCCGCTTCCTGCGGGATCGGAGTTGGCGGCGGCAGGGATCAGCCCACTAGTGGTGAAGAACCAGAACTTTTATCGCATTGACACGAACCTGCTGACGCCCCGGATCGATGTTGCCGGCTGGATGCTGAGCGTCGACGGCATGGTCGACCACCCGTTCACCATCACCTACGCCGAGCTTCTGGCCATGGAGATGCACGAGCAGTACGTCACCATCGCCTGCGTCAGCAACGAGGTCGGCGGGGACCTCGTGGGCAACGCCCTCTGGAAGGGCGTGCGACTGCGCGAGCTCCTCGATCGAGCTGGCGTGCAGGCCGGCGCCACGCAGATCGTGGGGCATGCCTTCGATGGCTGGACAGCCGGCTTCCCGACTGCCTGGCTCGACGATCCCGCCCGCGAGGCCCTCGTCGCGGTGGCCATGAACGGAGATCCGCTGCCGGCCGAGCATGGCTTTCCAGCCCGCCTGATCGTGCCCGGACTGTACGGCTACGTGTCGGCCACCAAGTGGCTGGCCAAGATCGGCCTCACCACACTCGAGGCCTTCAACGGCTACTGGGTGCCCCTCGGCTGGGCCAAGGAGGCGCCGATCCTGACCCAGTCGCGCATCGACGTTCCGAAGGGTGGAGGGTCCCTCAATCCAGGGGAGGTCGCCGTCGCCGGGGTCGCCTGGGCTCCGAACAGGGGCATCGCCAAGGTCGAAGTGCAGGTCGACGGCAAGGACTGGGCGCCGGCAGAGCTGTCGGTCCCGATCTCCGACGCAACCTGGGTGCAGTGGCTCTTCCGTTGGACCGCCACGCCCGGCACACACACGCTCAGCGTGCGCGCCACGGATGGGACGGGAGAGGTGCAGACCGCGGACGTGACGCGCCCCGCGCCGGATGGCGCACGCGGCCATCACACCATCGACGTCTCGGTTGGCGCCTAGCCTCAAACGCCTTGACGCCCAGCGCAGAATCGGGGGCGTGCCAGCCCCCACGGCGCCTCTCTTCATCGTCAACCCTGTCGCCGGCAGCGGTCGCGCGCACCGCATCGTCCCGCGAATCGAGGCCTGGTTGGCAGAGCGAGGGATCGAGGCGCGACTGCTCGAGACTCGGGAAGCGGGGCACGCAGAACGTCTCGCTGCGGCTGCCGCGGACCTCGGCCACGACCGGGTCATCGCGGTCGGCGGCGACGGCACCATCCAAGAGGTGATCAACGGCCTGCTGGCCTCTGGGATCGGGACCGATGGCGGCACGCCGGCGCTGGGCCTCATCCCCTCCGGTCGCGGCAACGACCTGGCGCGCAGCGTCCATCTGCCGATCGATCCGATGGCCTGCCTCCCCATTGCCGTCGGCGAGACCACGCACCCCTTCGACGTGGGCAGCGCTCGAGGCGAGGGCGGAGGCCAGCGCTACTTCGGGGCCGCCGGGGGCGCCGGCTTCGATGCCGCCGTGGCGTACACGATGGCCGTCAGACGCCGCTTCTGGATGCGCGGCGAGGCGGGCTACTTCCTCGGCACGCTTAACGAGCTGCGCCGATACCGCAACTCCGAGCTGCGCGTGACGCTCATCGGCAACGGAGGGGTGCGCGTGGTCAGCCAGCGCTTCCTGTTCATCGCCTTCGCCAACGGTTCGTACTACGGAGGAGGGATGCAGATATGCCCGGATGCCGAGACGGACGACGGCCTGCTCGACGTCTGCCTCGTCGGCGACCTGTCCAGGCTCGAGGCTCTGCGGGAGCTGCCGGGCATCTACCAGGCGAAGCATCTCAGGAATCCAATGGTCGAGATCGTACGTGCCCGCTCAGTTCGGATCGAGGGCGACGGTGCGACCCGCGTTCACCTCGACGGGGAGCCCTTCGGCAGCGTGCCCGTGGAGATCAGCCTCCTCCCCGGAGCCATCAGCGTCGCGGTCGCAGCCGCAGTCGCGGTGCAATGACGGAGCAGGAGCCGGCCGTTGAGGTCAAGCCGGGCGATCGGCTCGTCAGTGCGCGCGGCCGTCGCATCGGCAGGGTCGAAGCTGTCTTTGCGGACTACCTGCTGGTGCGGACGGGCTTCATCCTGCCCGTAGACCTCTACGTGCCTCGGGAAGCGGTGAGCAGCTCTGGTGGCGCGCTGCGGGTCGAGCTGGAGAGGAAGGCGGCGTACGACGCGTGGCATCGGCCGCTGAAGCGCGCTCCCCATGACGAACCATGAGCTTGCCCTTCGACGCGCGCGGGCTCGCCATGCTGCGTGAAGAGGACGAGATCGAGATCGAGACGGCCGTCGGCGACGAGGGCCCAACCCATCGGGCCATCATCTGGGTGGTCGTCGATGAGCAGGACCGGGTGCTGATCCGCAGCTACCGAGGCCCCGGCGCACGCTGGTACCGCGAGATCACGGCGAAGCCGGAGGCCCGCGTCCATGTTCGTGGTCGAGCGCTGGCGGTGCGAGCCATCCCCGCCGCCGACCCCGACCGGGTCGCCGCCTGCTCCGAGGGCCTGCGCCGCAAGTACGCGGGCCACGGGTCCATGCCCCAGATGCTGCGGAAGCACCTCGAAACGACCCTGGAGCTCCTGTCGCGCTGAGGGTCAGCCGCGCCCAGTCGCCGAGCGAATTCGATCCGGCTCGATGACGAAGACCTCCCGCTCCATGGTCCGCATCATGTAGTCGCGACCCGTGTAGCGGCGAGAGAGCTTGTCGATGAAGGCGAGCTCGGTGTCCGGGCGAATCTCAACGACCCGCCCGCTGATCGAGACCCAGCGCCACGGGTTGGCGCGGTCCATCACCGAGACCGCGATACGGGGATCGGCGCGCAGGGCCTTGCCCTTGGCGGACCCGACGCGGGAGCTGGTCAGGACGCGGCCATCCTCGTAGTCGACCCACATGATGTGGGTGGCGAGGGCTCCCTTGGGAGTGATGACGGTGACGTGCCCGAGAGTGCTCCCGGTGAGCAGGTCGACCAGCTCGGCTGGCACCTCATCGATGGCGGTGGGCATTGGGCGAAGCTCCCGACTTCTTCGAAGTAGTTGACGGGGCAACTGTACCGCCCCGTGCGGCGGGCTGCCACTCAATCGGTCTTGCGCTACCCTAGGCGGCATGGACGACGTAGCACGAGCCGATGCGTTCTACGCCCATGTCTCGGGCGGCGGCAAGGTCGAGCCAGACGACTGGATGCCGGATGACTATCGTGCCGCAGTGCTCAAGTTCGTGGAGATGCACGCCAACAGCGAGCTGATGGGCGTGCTCCCCGAGCGCGAGTGGATCCTTCGCGCTCCGACTCTACGCCGCAAGCTGGCGCTCACCAGCAAGGTGCAGGATGAGGTGGGGCATGCCCAGCTCCTGTACCGAGTCGCCGAGGATCTCGGCAAGAGCCGCGAGCAGATGCTGCAGGACCTGATCGCCGGCAAGACCAAGTTCCACAACGTCTTCCATTACCCGACCCGCAGCTGGGCCGACGTCGGGATCATCGCCTGGCTGGTGGACGCGGCGGCGATCGTCAGCCAGCAGGCGCTCCGCGACTCCTCCTACGCCCCGTACGCGCGGACGATGAAGAAGATCTGCTGGGAGGAGTCGGTCCATATCATGCACGGACGCGATGTGGTGCTCACCCTCATGAACGGGACCGATGAGCAGCGTGCCATGGTGCAGGACGCCCTCGACCGATGGTGGGGCCCGCTGATGCAGATGCACGGCCCGCCCACCAACCCGGCGACGGACCGCGACCTGATCTGGAAGATAAAGGCCAAGGGCAACGAGCAGCTGCGCCAGGAGTTCCTGTCGATCTACGTGCCGCGCATCCGCGAGCTCGGCCTGGTGATCCCCGATCCCGCCCTCGCCTACGACGAGGAGGCCGGCCGCTGGGCGTACACCGAGCCCGACTGGGACGAGCTGCGGTCCGTCGTCACCGGCCATGGGCCGAAGTCGCAGGAGCGGCTGGAGTTCCGACGCGATGCGCGCGCCACCACCCAGTGGGTCCGCGACGCGATCATCGGCCCGGTCGGGGTCGCCGCCGCCTGACTGCTCACGTTATCGCCATATTGCAACCAGGTTGTCCTAAGGCATCTTCCCGGGCGGTCCGTTGCTCCGCTGCTTCGTAACTCCAGCGTGCGAAGGGTCGCCTCTGTCGCCGCCGCACACCGTTTGACCGCCTAACGTGAACCTGGTTGCGATCTGGCGAGATGTCTCACCTGCAACAGTGCGCAACAGCCACTCGCGCGGTACGCTTCGAGAATGCCTGCACCGCACGACCGGGTCTGGGAGGTCTTCCGCCAGGAGGCCGAGGGTGACCCGATGGTCCACGGCGGCAGCGTGAAGGCACCGGACGAGGAGCTGGCAACCCATTACGCCCGCGAGTTCTACGGCCGCCGGCAGGAGAGCGAGCGGCTCTGGATCGTGCCGCGCGATGCGATCACAGAGCTGGATGACCGCGACCTCCTCAAGCCACCGTTCGATCGGTCGTTCAAGCGTCCCGGCGGATTCCTGATCAAGCACAAGCTGGAGGCAGCGCGCGAGCGCGCCGGCGCTCCGCAGGCCGAGGAGGTGGGGGAGTGACGGACCTGGACAGCGAGACGCGCGACGCCCTGGCCGAGCTGCTGCTGGCGATGGCCGACGATGAGTTCGTGCTCGGCTTCTGGGACTCCGAGTGGACCGGAATTGCGCCGATGCTCGAGGAGGACGTGGCGATGAGCTCGGTCAGCCAGGACGAGATCGGGCATGCCAAGGCCCTCTACGAGCTCCTGGCCGAGCTGACGGGCGAAGATGCGGACCGGATCGCCTTCGGGCGCCCGGTGGATGGGTACCGGCACGCGGCGCTCATGAACCACGCTCGCACCGATTGGGCCTTCAGCATCGCCCGCCGCTTCCTGTACGAGAACGCCGATGCGGTGCGACTCGAATCGCTGGCCGCCTCCTCGTACCAGCCGCTGGCCGATCTGGTGGTCAAGATGCGACGCGAAGAGACTTACCATCTCCTCCATTTCGATCTCTGGCTGCGCCGCCTGGCGGAGGGTGGCGAAGAGTCACGCGGGAGGCTCACGGAGGCGATCGAGCGGTTATGGGGCGACGCGCAGGCAGTCTTTGCGCCACTTGCGGGCGAGGCGAGCCTGGTCGCCGCCCGGATCCTGCCGGAGTCGCTGGAGACGCTCCGCGCGCGCTGGCTGGAGCGAGTTGGCGCGCTGTTGGAGGCGGCGCACCTGCCCGTGCCCGCGGTCAGCGCGCATCCCGACGCGGACGGCCGGACGCGGCGAACCGATGAGTTCACCTGGCTCCACGGCGAGTTCACGATGGTGTCCGGCTCCGAGGCGGACGCCTCGTGGTAGCCACCGTGCCAACCCGCGAGTCGGCTGTGTGGTCGGCACTGGGCGAGATCGCGGACCCGGAGATCCCTGCCATCAGCCTGGTCGACCTGGGCGTGATC
>DATCQR010000158.1:0-3684 GCA_036569405.1 Candidatus Limnocylindria bacterium | reverse complement strand
AGCCCTGCGGTGGCAGCCCAGTGCAAGGGTACAAGGGCTAGAGCCCCGGGGAGCCAACGGTGCTCGTCGCGAGTCAGCGGTTCCGGAGCCGTGCCTTCGTAGGCGTCGAGCAGTCGTCGCGGCTCGATCAATTCGCCGCTCGGTGCGACCTGGTGCAGGCTGGCCGCGATGTCGTACAGCCGCTCCCTGACCCTCGCGAAATCCAGGTCGAAGGTGACCCATGAGCCGTCTGACAGTTCTCCCGCGTTGCCCAATTTGTAGTCCCCATGAATCGGAGCGCATGGCAGTTCGACCTCCTTCCGGAGCTTGGAGAGCTCGCCAGTCAGTTGGCGCATCCGATGCACGACCGGCTCGCTGCGGGGTCCGAGCCTGCGGCGTGTGAAGCCGACCGAGTAACGCAGTTGGCCGAAGGTTCTGTGGTCGTCGAGGGGTTCGGGCGGACTGGGCTCCCAGACTGCTTTGAGCGCAGTGTGAACGCGTCCGAGCTCCTCGAATAGGCGGACGTAGGAGTCCTCGTCCGCCCGTGGCTGGGCGTGATCGATGAACTCCTCAATCTCAGCCCAACGATCAGCGACCCTCAGGAGGTCGCAGCCGGAAATCCGAATCGGCCGAGCGACGCGGACTTGCGTCCGCTGGAGCCGCTCCCGCAGGCGCCGCAGTCCCGCTACCCGGCCGCGGCGGACCCAGGGCCTATGAACCCGGAGGACAACCGGCGGCTCAGCGTCTATCCGCACGTTGAGGTTGAACCCACCGCCAATGTCTGCCCATCCGGCCCCTCGCGCGACGCGGGCGATCAGGGCCGAGACGGCCGGGTCATCTGGGCTGGCTCTAGGTCCGAACCAGCGCGGCAAGGGAGGGGGAGAGGTCGAAGCTTCGATTCCGGTCATGGCAATGGCCCACCAGCGTACCCGAGGAATGGTCCGCCGGCGAGCACGGCGCAATCGTGCCGCGACGCTATGACGGCCGGCACCCCGCAGCCCTTTCAGCTCGCCTGATCACCATCGTAGAGACGAGTAGCTGGTCGGTCGAGCTACTGGGCACTAGCTAGTGCCGATACAACCTAACCCGTGAGAATTGAGCCAGGGCAGCCTTGGAGCTGCCCTTCTCCTTGTTCCGCCAGGTCAGGTAGCGGGCGATACGCCAGCGCCGGTACTCGTGGCTCGGATCGTCAGTGCCCCCGATCGCGAACTTCTTGAGGCTCGTAAAGTGCGCTTCGATGGCGTTGAGCCAGCTCGAATAGGTCGGCGTGTAGGCGGGCTCGATGTTGTGCGCAGCCATGAACGCCTTGAGCCGAGCGTGTTTGTGCGTCTTGAGGTTGGGTCCGAAACGCTCGGAAACGGCACTTATGCGACTGCCGGCCGGGGTGGGAGGCTAAGGCACGC
Organism: Candidatus Limnocylindria bacterium; assembly: GCA_036569405.1. Taxonomy (GTDB): domain Bacteria; phylum Chloroflexota; class Limnocylindria; order QHBO01; family QHBO01; genus CF-167. The sequence goes on along the minus strand of DATCQR010000158.1, from coordinate 2,302 downwards.
CCGAGGGTACGCTCCTCCACGCATTCATCGCAGAGGTTGGTTAGCGCGACATGCCAGCCGCTTCAGTGGAGTCGGAGCTCGGCCGAGAACTCCAGTCCCCGAGCGCGGCCGCCGGACTACGACGAGAGTTCAGCCCGGCGCGACCACCAGGCCTCGGCGGCGGTCATTGCGCTCTCGGCCTCGTGGATGCCGTCGCCCACGAGCCCTGCGGTGGCAGCCCAGTGCAAGGGTACAAGGGCTAGAGCCCCGGGGAGCCAACGGTGCTCGTCGCGAGTCAGCGGTTCCGGAGCCGTGCCTTCGTAGGCGTCGAGCAGTCGTCGCGGCTCGAGCAATTCGCCGCCCTGTGCGAGGGCCAGGCTGGCCGCGATGTCGTACAGCCGCTCCCTGACCCTCGCAAAATCCAGGTCGAAGGTGGCCCATGAGCCGTCTGACAGTTCTCCCACGTTGCCCAATTTGTAGTCCCCATGAATCGGAGTGCATGGCAGTTCGACCTCCTTCCGGAGCTTGGAGAGCTCGCCAGTCAGTTGGCGCATCCGATGCACGACCGGCTCGCTGCGGGGTCCGAGCCTGCGGCGCGTGAAGCCGACCGAGTAACGCAATTGCCCGAAGGTTCTGTGGTCGTCGAGGGGTTCGGGCGGACTGGGCTCCCAGACTGCTTTGAGCGCAGTGTGAAGGCGTCCGAGCTCCTCGAATAGGCGGACGTAGGAGTCCTCGTCTGCCCGTGGCTGGACGTGATCGATGAACTCCTCAACCTCAGCCCAACGACCATCGACCCTCAGGAGGTCGCAGCCGGAAATCCGAATCGGCCGAGCGACGCGGACTTGCGTCCGCTGGAGCCGCTCCCGCAGGCGCCGCAGTCCCGCGACCCGGCCGCGGCGGACCCAGGGCCGATGAACCCGGAGGACAACCGGCGGCTCAGCGTCTATCCGCACGTTGAGATTGAACGCACCGCCAATGTCTGCCCATCCGGCCCCTCTCGCGACGCGGGCGATCAGGGCCGAGACGGCCGGGTCATCTGGGCTGGCTCTAGGTCCGAACCAGCGCGGCAAGGCAGGGGGAGAGGTCGAAGCTTCGACTACGGTCATGGCAATGGCCCACCAGCGCACCCGACGAAGGGTCCGCCTAGCGAACCCATCCTCCTCGACGCGGGTCGATCGTGCCACGCATATGCCGTTCAGGGACGCTCGCGAACGCGCCCAACGCACCTTCTCGCTCGACGATCAGGCTGCACATATCTGCCGTTCTACGCCGCCCGACACTCTCCGAACGCTCGGGTGGGCGAGCGTCCTTACGCCTGAGGCGGGTACTGAGCCATCTCATGGGGTAGAAGGAGCTTCGATGGTGGGGTGCGAGTGATCTCGGCCCGCCGCAGATCCGCTCCGCCACGGAGGCTACGACGTTTCGCTATTCCCTCCTAGTCTCTAGGGGCCAAAGCGTTGCTTTTTCGTTGCTACTGGCCACCGGGGTGTCCGGGCTGCGAACCGCCTAGGGGCCAAGAAGTCCCGCATTAGCAGGCCATTCGCTCGAAGCCGACGGGGAGACTCGAACTCCCGACCCCATCATTACGAGTGATGTGCTCTACCAGCTGAGCTACGTCGGCGGGGAGCCCCAGTCTAGCCAGGCCGCACCGCGTCCCCTGTGTCGTCAGCCGACCGTGAGCAAGGCGCTCCTCTGGCGCGTCACCGCGCCCGGGTTGACGCGGCTGACGAGCCGGACGTCGAGGCGGTAGCCGCCAGGACGGAGCGGCCGCTTCGGCAGCGTGATCGTCCGCGCGGGATCGCCTCCATTCAGCGCGCCGCGACGCGCGACGACCGGCTGGCCGCCGGCGCTGTCGAGAGTGACGAGGTAGAGGCAGTCGCGGCTGCAGCCGAGGACGACGACGGCCGCCGTGGACCTCGAGAGGGCCTCCGGGAACGTCAGCGTGGTCGGGGTGACGCGCGTCGCGAGCCCGGGGCAGACCACGGCCCCGCGCGCGAGGGTCCGGATCGCCCCCTTGACGGCGGCGGCCGACGGCTTCGCGTGGCCGCTCGCGTAGTAGAGCCCGGTTGCCGGCGCGGGCGCTGCGCCGTCGTCGACGAGCCGGTCGAGAAGCAGCCCGCTGACGTTCGGCAGGCAGGACGCGGCGCCGATCGCTGCGGCATAGACCGAAGCCTGCGTCACCGGCGAGACCGCACCTTCGGTCGGCGGTGCCCCACCCGTGTACGCGCCCAGCTCCGACGGCGGCACCGTCGTCGGCGTGGCGAACGCGTTGAGCAGGACCGGCGGCGCCGTTCCCAGCCCTTTCTCGAGCACCGACTCGAGC